>JAPUKT010000221.1 GCA_027295555.1 Deltaproteobacteria bacterium | reverse complement strand
ACCCTCCGAGGCGAGCTCGCAGAGGGCACGTTCAGCAAGTCGCGACTCGACGCGATGCGCCGCGCTGCAAGCGGCCTCCGGATGATAGAGCAAGCCGAACGCGGGCCCACAGTCGAACGGCTCAAGGGCCAGATTCGAGGGGGGTTGCGCGCGTTGTTCGGCGAGGACCGGCTCGAGCGCTGGGGTGAGAAGCTCGGAATCACGGGCCCGACACCGACCGAGGAGCTCTCCGCGGGTAGCTTCGCCGCACCGGAAGTCGTCGTAGACCTGCCCCTCGTGTACCGGCGTTTGTTCGCGGCGGACACGATGGAGGCCGGCGACGTGTTGACCGGTCGCGACGAAGAAATCCGCCGCGCGGAGGCCGTCCTTTCGAGCGAGGTCAAAGGCCGGCTTCGGTCGGCGGCGTTGGTGGGCGTCGACGGGGTCGGCAAAGCCGCGGTGTCGAGCGCGATCGTCCGCAGCCGGCGCTGGAAGAACGTGAAACGCGTGGCGTTTACCTCGCCGGTGAGTGTCGAGGACGTCGATGCGATTTTCCAAGACAAGCCCGAAGGTCAGCTGGTCGTCGTGGACGGGCTTCATTGGATGTTGTCGATGGCGCCTGGCGGCTTCGATCCGCTGCGGCGTTTCGTCTCGGGGATCATCGATGAAGGCGGGAGACGTCGATGGTTGGCGCATGGCGCGGTCTTGTTCTGGAACTTCGCGTCCACGGTCGCACCGCTGAGGGATGCGTTCCCCGAGCTGATCAAGCTCGAGCCGCTCAACGAGCAAGAGCTCCAGGCAGCCGTCATGGCGCGACATCGTTTGAGCGGATACGAGCACTCGTTCGACCGTAGCGACGGCTCATCGATCGAAGGGATGTTCGCGCGAAGCGCCAGCCGAATCCGCAGGCCCTACGACCAGTACTTTCACGAGCTCCACGAGGCCACCGGCGGATTGGTGCGCGATGCGCTTCGATTGTGGCTGGCTTCGATCCGCGGGATAGAGGACGATGTAGTGCACGTCGGACCGATCCCGGCGTCGCCGTACACACGCGTGAAACGCCTGCCGGACGACATCTTGGTGAACCTCTATCAAATCGCACGCGAAGGCTGGATAGATGCCGCGGGCCAAGCGCGCCTCTTCCGCCTCGATCGAAACACGGCGCAGGCGCAGCTCAGCCGATTGGCCCATCTCGGCCTCCTCGAGGAGCGAGACGGTTCGTTCGTGATCGCGGTGCACCTGCGTGGTGCGCTCGATAGGGTGTTCGACGAAAGGGGGTGGGTGCTGTGACAGCCTGCCTTCGTCGCACCATGCCGCTTGGCGCGCTCTTCGTGCTGCTGCTCGTCCTGTTCGTCTTGTTCGTCTCGGGGGGCGGCGCACAAGAAGCGTCGCCGCAGGATGGGCCATCGAGTTGGCTCGCCGAGCCAGACGGCGCCGAGTCGTCCGAGGAGGCTTCACAAAAGCCTGGGCTGAGGGTGCACAAACGGCTGATCAAGCTCAACTCGAGCTCCCAGGAGCCACCGAATCCACCTGTCCCACCCCCGGTCGTCACCGATCCGGCGTCTGAACAGGCTGAACCCTCTCCCGATCGGGCCGACGAATCGTCGCCGTCCGAGCGTCAGCCGCTCTTGATCCTGTTCCTGTCGCTCCTCGGCGTGGGCCTTGTGCTGTTTCTCGCCGAGCGGGTGCGAGCGTGGATCACGGTCAATGTGCCCTTGCGCCGCGTCACGGGCGCCCTCGTCGTGCTCTTACGCCTCGCCGGGCTTGGGCTTTTAATCGGGATCGCCCTGCAGCTCTTGCCCGCAGGCCGCGATTGGATTCTTTGGGGCCTGGTGATTCTCGCGATCGTCACGGGCTGGTCGGTTCGTGACCTCTTTGCGGATGTCGTGGCAGGCGCAGTTCTCGCAGGTGAGCGCCGCGTACGAAAAGGCATGTGGGTGTCTGGCGAGGGCTTTCAAGGCACCGTCGAAGGTCGCTCGCTCCGGGCGACCTGGTTGCGCGACGGACAGGGACATCGACTCACCGTCCCGAACCGGGCCATGGTCGCTGCGCCGATGGTCTACGACTCGGGCGCCGAGGCGGAGCACGAGGTGGTCGTTCGGCTGGAGGGCTATCACGATGCATCGCGCGTTCGGTTGGCCCTGAATGACGCCATCCTGAGCTCTCCTTGGGTGCTCGCAGGCGCTACCCCGGTCGTCCTTCGGGATCCCGGCGACCCGGTGGTGTGGCGGGTGCGCAGCAAGCTCCTCGAGCCGCGTTTCTCGGTGCATTTCGAGGGCGAGCTGCTCGAGCGCGTCGAGGACCTTCTCCGGTACGACCCGGACGGCCAGGAACGGAAAACCGTGCCCACCGACGCTCAGGACGAAGATAGCTAGTCCCAACCCTTACTCGATCCAGTCTTTGAGCTCGCCCGTGATGATGCGTGGCGTGCGTTGGAGATTGTCGATGGTGCGCGCGCCGCAAAGCAGCATGATCGAGCGGAGCTCGCGTTCGACGCCAGAGAGAAATGCGCGTGCGCCATCCGTCCCACCGTCGAGAAACGCTTGATACACGCTGCGCGCAATTCCCGCGCAGCTCGCTCCGAGGGCGATCGCGCGCGCGACGTCCATCCCGGTCCGAATCCCACCGGTCGCGATAGTCGTCATGCCGGCGCCGACACAGTAGTGAACCGAAGCCGCGGTAGGAATGCCCCAATCCCAGAGGGCCTCTCCGATCGCCTTGCCCTGACGCTCTGCGCGAAGAGTTTCGACGCCCACCCAAGATGTGCCGCCCGCACCGGACGTATCGACGTGTCGGATTCCGATCGCGAGA
>JAPUKT010000220.1 GCA_027295555.1 Deltaproteobacteria bacterium | reverse complement strand
CGCGGACGCCTCGACGGACGAATCCTAGCCGGCTGCCAATAGATTCAATTCTGACCAATCCAACGGCGGCACGCGGACGGCGTCGACCGGCCAATATCAAAGACAACTCGCACATGAATCGGCGAAGCGGTTTATGCTGGGGGTATGGGTCGGAAACGGCACAAGGCGAGAGAACCGCTGCAATCGAATTGAGCGCAGGGGTGGGTGCGATCAGGGAGATTACCGGACGATGTGGTATCGTGCGGAGAGGGGGCGTGTCCGAGGGGACTCTACGTCAAGTTGAGGCGGAGGATGCCCGACGTCAGGGGCTGAGGGATCCGACGGGTCGTTGGGGAAGGTCCGCACCCGCAGCGGATTCGAACAGGAGGCGCACGACAGAGATGGTGGGCGCGCTGACATTCAACAATGCGAACTCGGCTGAGTCGGTAGTGATAGGCGGCGTGCCGGTGCCGCGCGAAGCGGCGGAAGCGCTGCATCGGCTGAGCGAAATTCGAACGATTCCGGAGGCGGCGCGAAAGGTGCGGCAGATCGCGAGCGATCCGGCCGCATCGGTGAAGGACATGGCCGCGGCGATTTCGAGCGATCCGGCGATGGCGTCGAAGCTGCTCAAGCTGGCGAACTCGGCGTTCTACGGATTGCCGACGCGGGTGGGAAATGTGGAACGGGCCATCGTCCTGCTTGGATTCAAGACGGTGCAGAATCTGGCGCTGGCGGGTTCGATCTGTCGGCTGTTTCGCGAGTCTGCGGCATCGAAGGGATTCGGCGGGCGTGACCTTTGGGAGCACTGTCTGGCGGTGGCGGTGGCGGCCAAGACGATAGCAGCGCGGATCGGCAAGCTCGACGTGGACGAGGCGTTTCTGGGCGGGATCACGCACGACGTCGGTTTGCTGGCGATCCGGGATGCGTTCCCGGAGAAACTGGCGGCAACCATCGATCTGGCGGCGGCGGGCAAGCCGTTTCTCGAGGCCGAGCGGGCGCTGCTGGGGACAACGCACGCGGAACTGGGGGCGGCGTTGACGGCGGTGTGGAAGTTTCCGGAGTTCCTGCGGGAGACGTGCCGATGTCATCATGCCCCGGAACTGGCACAGCCCCAGTTTGCACGGCTCGTTCATTGCATCCACATCGCGGATTGTCTCTGCGGGCGGAACCACATCGGGTTCTATCTGACCAGCGAGAAATCCGAGATTCAGGAGGAGAGCCTCGAGGCGATCGGACTGGACGACGACGACCTCGAAGGGATCGAACGGTCGCTGGATCGGGACCTGCCGGAAGCCCGCGGCATTTTCTTATAACGACCTCAGCTCCAAGCGCCCGACCGCCTCGTTCGGCGGCCGGGCGCGTTTTCGATTCGCGATCGAAATCTCCGCCGGAGTCACTCCATTTCCGACCATCTGGTGGGCTCGACAAACTCGACGACGTCGAGGAGCGCGAGCGCTTCCAGCTTGTCGACGGAGACCGTTCCGAAGATCAGGCTCTTCTCCGCCGCACCGTTGGCGAGGAGCTGGAATCCGAGCGCCTTGAGACGCTTGAGTGCCTCGTCCGTGTTGGAAGTCAGATAGACGACGATTTCGACTCGGCCGGCGCGAACGCGAACGCGATCTTCGGCGAAATCCCTCCGGCCTTGGAGGCGCTGTTTCAGTCCGCGGAGCGGCGGAGCGAGCTTGAGACTGATCTTGCGCTCGTTCTTTTCCTGTATGGACAACGACACGTCGTCGTCCAGTTTGTCCAGCATCCGGCCGATGTCTTTCCGATCGAATTCGCGCATCTCTTCCGCTTCTTCGTTGCCGCCGAATCGATTGGATCTGCGGGAAGACGGGGTTTTTCTCAATGGGTGAGGCGGAGGCATGGATTGTGGAGGAGCGATCGAGGCGCTCTGCGCCACGAGATTGCTTATGCGAATGTTGGCAGCGTTGGAGAAGTTGGGCAGTGCCTTGTAGGCGACGCCCCGATTGCGCTCGCCGAGAACACCGAAGACGCCTTCGTAGCTGACGCCTTGCGGCATTTCGACGGGGACGGTGACGGTGATGGATTCACCGCCTTCGGTGATGGTCGTCTCTTCGACGGCGACGAAACTTGTAAACTGAGTGAGCAGGCGGTAGCGCAGTGCCAGCGCGACGACGCGGTCTTTGAGACCGGGATCGGGCGAGCCGCGCTGAACCCCGGGCAGGTCGCGGTTCATCAGGTCCTCGACGCGGGCGCGGGCCCAGAGCGAGGCGAGGGAATCGTTTTCGGGCTCATCGTCGGGGAAATTCAAATCGATGGTCCGGGCGAATTTCTCGGTTCCGCGTTGCCCGCGCAAGGTAATCGTTCCCGTACCCGATGCGAGATAGCGCCCGGTGACGACGACCGGCTTGGAGCTAAAGAGATCGGGGATCCGTTTGGGATAGACCTGTTCGACCTCGACGCCGGAGAATTCGAGTTGCACGTCGGTAAGCACCGGCGTGTGTACGCGCTGGTAGAAGCGCATGGAGGCTTCGGAGGACTCGTCCGGCGTAAGGACGTATTCGACGTCGCCGCGCCCGGCGCGGGCCATCCCGTCGAGCAGGAAGCGGTTGACGCTGCGACCGATGCCGAAGCTGAAGACGCGGGCGGTGTCGGCGTTCTGTTCGACAGCGTCGATGATGGCCAGGTCGGTCCCGACGAATCCGTCGGTCATGAAGCAGACCACGCGGAGCCGCTCGGAGTCGTGCCGGTCGGCGAGACAGGCGTGAATGGCCTTCATCATCTCGGTGCCGCCGCTGCCTCGAAGGTTCTGGAGGTACTCGAGCGCCTTGCGCCGGTTTTCCTGCGTGTTGGCTACGGGCTCGGGGAAGCAGAAGCCGACGCCGCCGGCAAAGGTCATCAGATTGAACGTGTCACCGGGATTGAGGTTTTCGATGCAGCGTCGCATGGTGGCCTTGGCGGTCTCGATCGGAAACCCGCTCATCGAGCCGCTCTTGTCGATCACGAAGATCAGCTCTCGCGGAACGATCCACTCGGGCGGAACGCGCTTGGGCGGCTGGAGGATGAGGGTGAAGAATTTTCCGCGCTCGTCGGTATGGGTGAGCAGCGTGTCGGTGATTTCGTCCGAGGCGGTGCGGAAGCGGATGACGAAATCCCGGTTGGGAATCTCGGCCTTGTTCCTGAGCCTGATCGCGGCCGAGTGGCGCCGGTCGTCGAGATAATCGACGTCGATCTCGTGCTGGAGGGACTCGATGCCGCGAATGGGCCCGCCCGCGTTGAGATTCACGGAGATGCGGATGTCGTGTCCGCTTCGCGTGCCGGGTGGCGTCACGGGCGGGGTGATGTGGCTGGCGTCGGGCACCTGGTCGGTGTCGTGCGCCCAGCCGGTGCCGTTCTTCGACGTGGCGTTTCCGGGAATGTATCGCGGTCCGACCACGGTCGGGAAATCGAAGTCATATACGCCGTCCTCCCAGTCGAGGGTTTCGACGTAGCTGATCTTCACTTCGATCTGTTTTCCGGGTTCGATGTTGGCCACGTGCTGGGTGAAGATGTTGGGGCGTTCCTGATCGAGAAGCGCGGCGACGTGGCCGGCGCGTTTGGCGG
>JAPUKT010000022.1 GCA_027295555.1 Deltaproteobacteria bacterium | reverse complement strand
CGCGCATGCACGACGCGGATCCCTGCTTCTTGGGCGGCACGGGTGGCATCCTCCCACTCCCGACACACCGCGGCGAGAAAGCCCGATCCGGCCACGGCATGCTCGTCGAGCGTCTTGGAGCCCCGGCTCCCGTAATACCCGATTGCCGACGCCGAGATCAGGACGCGCGGCTTCGGTGTGAGCTTCGCCAATGCGCCGGCGATGAGCTCGGTGCCCCGAACCCGACTGTTTCGGATCCGTGCCTTCTTCGCCTCCGTCCAACGTCCGGTGGCGATGTTGTCGCCAGCTAGATGAACGGCGCCCGAAACCCCTCGAAGCGCAGCGTCGTCGATGGTCCCGGTGTCGGGATCCCAGCGCACCTCGTCATCGGCCTGTGGGCTCCGCCGAACGAGGCGGATGACATCGAACCCATTGGCGCGCAGGACAGGCACGAGCGCACTACCGACCAGACCCGAAGCGCCGGTTACCGCGATTTTCTCGCGCTCCGCCATCGAGGGTAAGCCTGGCCCGGCCGGACTCCTGCGCAAGCCGGTTTTCCACGTGGCCGCCACGGCCAACTGTAGCTATGGTCCAGCACCTTGCGAGTTCTATTCATTGCTCCTCAAGCCTTCACATCCACCCAATACGCGCGAGATGTGAATAGGTTGGCCAAAGTGCTGCGTCGTGCGGATCACACCGTGGACCTGGTCTCTCCGCTCTACGGCCACATCGATACCGCAAGGCACGCCCTTGCACGCCGTCTGACGAAGCTCGAATTCGACCTCGGTGGTCGTTCCTGGTCGTGCGAGATCTACACCGGACGCAACCCGGACGGTGTGGGGCTGACGCTCATCGGTAACGAGGAGGTCCTGTTGTCCGCCGATTCTCTCGAGGGCGAGGGGGGGCAGCTCGATGCATCGCGCGTCGGCGTGTTCGCATCGGCGGTAGTTGAGCTGATCCGCCACCACCAAAAGGACTACGACATCGTTCACGCCCATGGGTGGACAGGAGGGGCCACGATCGCGCGTCTGCGCGCCGAGCTAGCCGACCTGCCAACGGTACTAACCGTGTACGATGCCTCCCAGCAGGGACGCTTCGATGCGCGTGTTGCCGAGTGGCTCGGCCTCGGCGACGAAGCTCGCGATGGAGAAGGCATCAACGCGCTCAAAGCCGGCCTGCTCACCGCGGACCGCGTCATCACGTTGTCTCCGAACTACGCCCACCGCCTGCAACGCCCCGACGAGGGCGAGGGGCTGAGCGAAGTGTTTCGGGAGATCCACAACAAGCTCACCGGGGTACGACACGGGATCGACCCTGCCCTTTGGAACCCCGCAACCGATCGACATCTACCGGCTCGATTCGACCCCTTCGACATGGACGGGAAACAGAAGTGCAAGGCCGAGCTCCAACAAGAGCTGGCTCTGCCAGTGCGGAGCGATGTGCCGCTTTTCGGGACTCTCGGTGACGTGGACGGCGAGGGAATGCGACTTCTCGCGAAGATCGGTCCCGACCTCCTGCGCAACGACGTTCAACTAGTCGTGCAGCTCGTTGGCGACGGCAAGCTAGTCGCAATCTACGAAGAGCTTTGGGATCAATGGCCGGACCGCATCCAAATCAAGACCGGTAGCGACGAGGCGTTTCGTCATCTCTTGATCGGAGCCAGCGATTTTGTGGTCGCCCCCGAGCGTGCGGCACCGGCGGACAATCTTCAGATGCTCGCCCAGCGCTATGGCGCCGTGCCCATTGTCTACCACGACGGCGGGCTCGCAGACGAGGTGGTGGACTGTGACGCGTCGCTGAAGACGGGGTCGGGCCTGCTCTACGACGACCCGACTTCGGAGTCGCTCCTCGGCGCGTTGCAGCGAGCTGCCGCCGCATTCGCCAACACGAAGGCCTTCGTGGAGTTGCAGAGCCGTGTGATGCGCATCGACCATTCGTGGGAGCGCACCACGCGCCTCTACGAGCGCGCTTATCGCGATGCTATCGCTCTGCACGCCGAAGGCGTCTCGTAGTCGTACTCGTACGAAGACGACTACGGCTTCGGAAGACGAAGTGCACGTTCAGGCAATTTTGCATCACTCGGGCGGAGGTACTGCGGCTCGAGAGACGCGAGGTCGTCCGGACCTCTGCGGTGCATGACGTGCTCGATTTCCGCGGCAATGGCGGATGCGCTCGGGGCCTTCACCGGGTCCGTCCGGTCGTCCGCGGTCACTCCGAGGAACGTCTCGACCGCCTCCGCTTGTGTCTTTGCTCCTTCCCCACAGACGGCGATCAAGCGGTTCCCGACGGCATCGCGAACGCGCTGCAGCACGTCTTCGGGCGTCCCGAATATCGGGGGCACGAGCTCTTGGTCGATGTCGCCACCGAGAACGTACGCTGCCGCGAACAAATCGCCTCGATAAGCGTTCATCAAAGGGACGCGCACCACTCGCCCGGTGGCGGTGACAGATCGAGCGAGCACGCGCAGCGAGCTGACTCCGACGATCGGAATGTCCAACCCCAACGCAAGGCCTTTGGCGGTGCCCAGACCGACACGAAGGCTCGTGAATCTACCGGGCCCGATGTCCACCCCGACGAGCGCGATCTCGCTCCGCACGACGCCGGCTTCGCTCAATACCGAGTCGATGTGCCCGAGCAGGTTTTCACCGTGTCGCGAAGACGAACGCCAGGTCACGGCCGCAGCCACTGCACCGTCGCGAGCGACGGCGACAGTGCCGATCTCGGTTGCGGTGTCGATACAGAGGGTCGTCATGGGTTGCTTGACGCATGCCTAGCCGCAGACTAGCGTCCGCGCCAACGAAGTGGCCTCTCGCTCCCGGCTTGCCGGCCTATCCACACGAATGAGCAAAGAAAAAGACAGCGCTGCGTCAAAAAAGGCAAGCAAGTCCAAAAAGGCAAGCAAGTCCAAAAAGGGCGACGGCTGGAAGTCGAATCTCCTGACGATTGGAGGCGCGCTTCTGTTGGCTCTCTTCATTCGCATAACGCTCTTCGAGGCCTTCGCGATCGATGGACCGTCGATGGAGCCTACTTTGCTCGACGGAGACCGCGTCGTCGTGGCCAAGTATCCGTTCGGCCTGTTCCTGCCTTTTACGCACGAGGCAACATTCAACTGGGGCGGGCCCAATCCGGGTGATGTCATCATCCTGCACAGCCCTGCGGACAACGAGGACATCGTCAAGCGCGTCATCGGCGTCGGTGGCGACGAGATCCTCATCCGCGGCGGCAAAATTTCCCGCAACGGCGAAGTACTGGAAACCGTCGAAGTGGATCCCTGCTCGAAAGATGAGCAGAAGAACATCGACAGCACGTGCATGGTCTACGAAGAAACGGTGGGCGACGTCGCGCACCGCATGAGCCACTCGAAACATGACTTCCCGCTCGACCGACTACCCGTCGAAGTTCCCGAAGGCCACGTGTACGTGCTGGGCGACCACCGCGACAGCTCGAATGACAGCCGAAATCCGCTCATCGGCGCGGTCAGCAACTCCCGCATCAAAGGCAAGGCCTTGTTCATCTACATGTCGTGGAAGAATGCGCGCACGGCGCTCTGGGAGCGGATTCGCTGGAATCGCGTGGGCAGCAGCGTCGACTGAGCGGGGGAATGTCTCCCGGTCGAGTTGGGGCTAGGCTTACAGGCACATGGGCGTAAGAGCAGAGATCGCCACACACCTTCGTGATGAGGTCGGCGCCATCCACAAGGAGGCTCCGGAATCGGTCGCGCTCGTGTACCCGAGCCCCTACCGCGTCGCGATGTCGTCCCTCGGCTATCAAACGATCTACCGAACGATCAACGCGATCGACGGGATGGCGGCCCACAGAGCCTTCCTCCCTGACGACGTCGAGGCCTGGCGTCACTCTCGAAGGCCACTGGTCACCTACGAAAGCATGCGGCCGGTCTCGGACTATCCGGTCCTCGCTTTTTCCATTGCGTACGAACCCGAGGTGGAAGGGTTGATCCAGACGCTCGAGCTTTCCGGGATCCCGCCGCTCGCGAGCGACCGAACGCGGCGGCATCCGATCGTATTTGCAGGAGGACCGCTGACGTTCAGTAATCCCCTACCCTTGGCGCCTTTCGTCGATGCCATCGTCATGGGTGAGGCCGACCAGTCCATTTACACTGTGCTCCGCACGATCTTCGATTCGGACTCGAAGGACAGCGCGCTACGGACGCTTTCAACCCATCCACACGTTCTCGTTCCAGAGCTTGAGGGCGACATTCTACCGCCGATCGACAAAGCAGACAGCACACGACTCCCGGCGTTTTCTCAGATCATGACGCCGCACACCGAGCTCAGGAACATGTTCCTCATCGAGCCCGAACGCGGATGTCATCGAGGGTGCACGTATTGCGTGATGCGACGGTCGACGAACGATGGCATGCGCATCGTGAAGAAAGAACGCATACTTTCGCTTGTCCCCGACGACGCCAAGCGCGTGGGCCTGGTCGGTGCCGCCACGACCGACCATCCACAGATCACCGAAATCGTGAACGCGCTTGCGGACTCCGGTCGCGAGGTGGGCCTGTCCTCTCTGCGCGCCGACCGACTAAACGACGACTTGGTCGCTGCCTTGAGGCGCGGGGGCCATCGGATCCTGACCACCGCCAGCGACGGCTCGAGCCAACGGATGCGCGACGCGATCCAGCGACACACGAGCGAGGAGCAGCTGCGCCAGGCTGCCCTCTTGGCGCGGCGTCACGGGATGAAACGCCTCAAGCTCTATCTGATGGTCGGTCTGCCCGGCGAAACGGACGAGGACATCGACGAAATGGTCGAGCTCGGCAAGGAGCTTTCGTCCTTGATTCCGCTCTCGCTCGGAGTCGCGCCTTTCGTGGCGAAGCGCAATACGCCGCTCGACGGCGAGCCCTTCGCAGGCATCAGCCTCGTCGATGCAAGGCTTCGACGGCTACGACGCGGGGTGCGAGGCCGGGTCGACGTGCGCGCCACGAGCGCACGATGGGCGTGGATCGAGTACGTCCTCGCCCAGGGCGCACGGGCCGAAGGCTTGGCCGTCCTCGAGGCCGTCAAGGCCGGCGGCCGCTTCTCCGATTGGAAACGAGCGTTCGATGCGCTCCCACCCAGCAGACCCCGACGCTCCCTAGTCCGCCCCGGCAACCGCCTGAGCCGGGCCATCGCTTTCTAGCCTAGGAAGCCGTTGGCGGCGGAGATCGCCAGGTCGAGGTAGCGGCCTGGCGTGACGCCCATTAGAACGACGTAAAGGCCGGCCAGGAGCAAGGCGACCGTGACATACCCGGAGCGCATCGGAACGGCGATGGGGGCGCCCTCCTGCGGCTCGCGCATGAAGAGGTAGACGATGACTTTGAGGTAGTAATAGGCGCCCACAGCGCTTGCGAGCACGCCGAGCACTGCGAGCCAGACCATCCCCGCCTGAACGGCCGCGCTGAAGACATAGTACTTCCCGAAGAAGCCCGCCGTCGGTGGCATCCCGAGGAGCGAGAGTACGCCGACCACGAAGGGAACCGCGGCCGCGGGATGCCGACGGCCGGCGCCCGCCAAGTCTTCGTAGCTCACGGCTTCCTTGCCCTTGGACCCCATCAGGACCAGGGAGCCGAACGCCAACACGTTCGAAACCGTGTAGGCGGCGACGTAGTAGAGCACCGCACTCACCGCGATCGACCCCACCGCGTAGGTAGCCGCCAGGGCTACGAGCACGTACCCGGTGTGCGCCACCGAAGAATACGCGAGCATGCGTTTGACGCTCGACTGCGCGAGCGCCGCTAGGTTGCCCCAAACCATCGTCACGGCGGCCAAGAGGACGATGACGGGCGTCCAACCGGTGAAGAGGTCCATGCTGACCTCGTCGCCAAACGCGCCCGCCAAGACTCGAACCAGCACGGCAAACGCGGCTGCCTTCACCGCAACGGACATGAAGGTGGTCACGGGAGTGACCGCGCCCTCATACGAGTCTGGAACCCACATGTGAAACGGCACCACCCCCACCTTGAACGCCAGACTGACCAAGATCATGACCAGCGCAAGGATGGTGAGCGTGGGATCAGCCGCACCGGAGCCGACGGCCTCTTGGATGCCAGCGAAATCGGTGTGCCCCGTGGCCCCATAGAGCAGCGCGCTCCCGAATAGGAGAATTGCCGCGGCAAAAGAGCCGAGCAGGAAGTACTTCACTGCCCCTTCGACCGCTCGGGCGCTGGTGCGTCGGTATGCGACGAGGGCGTAAGCCCCGAGGGACATGGTTTCGAGCCCCAAGAAGACGCTCAACAGATCGACTGCGCGCGCCAACACCATCGCACCGAACGTGGTGAAGATCAGTAGCACGTAGAACTCGCCTCGTTCGAGCCCGTGCTCTTTGAGGTAGCCACCGGCCAGCAGCGCCGAGAGGCCGGCGCCCACGCAGATGACGACGTCGAAGAACAAGCCGAGCTCGTCGACGGCCAAGTAGCGTGTGATCAGCTCGGGCGCCGCAATGTCTCCGCGGACGGCGACCATGCCAGAAACCGCAGCGGCGGCGAACAGGGAAATTGCGGTGGTCAACGCGAGCCCGGCCTGGTCCTTCGAAAAAGCGTCTACCATCATTATGCTGAGCCCCGCTACAACGATTAGAAGAAGGTGCTCCAATCCGACGAGGTCATTGATCATCGGCCTTCCTCCATGTACGGCGCGAAAGCGTAAGAACCGGATTCCTCGGGATCGATGGCCTGCAAATCGGCCAATCGAGGCTTCGAAATCCCCCGCGACTGCTGGTACCGAATGTTGAAGTCCGTGATGAACGCGTCGACCGCGGGATCCATCTTGTCGAGGAAGAACTTCGGATAGAGGCCGATCCAAAAGACCAACGCCACGAGAGGAATCAGCGCCCACGCCTCTCTGCGATTGAGATCCGGCAGGGACTCGTTCTCTTCGTGGGTCACCTTGCCCCAGAACATCCGCAACACGGCATGAAGCATGTACACCGCGGCGAAGATCACCCCCGTCGCAGCCAACAGGGTCATGACGAACCAATAGTTCCCAAAGCCCACCGGGCCCCGAGAGAAGAACGCGCCAGCGAGGATCATGAACTCGCCTACGAACCCGTTGGTACCGGGCACGCCGATCGAGCTCATCGTGATGATGACAAATATCGTTGCATACCAGGGCATGACCTTCGCGAGGCCGCCGAAGTCATCGAGCATGCGCGAGTGCCGCCGGTCGTAAATGACGCCGACGAGAATGAAGAGCGCTCCGGTCGACACGCCGTGATTGATCATCTGGAGGATGGCGCCAGACACCCCGTTCCGGTTCATGGCGAACAAGCCGAGCAGGATGAAGCCCATGTGACTCACCGAGCTGTACGCCACCAGCTTCTTCAAATCGCGCTGCACCCAGGCCGCATACGCCCCGTAGATGATTCCGAATACGCCAAGGCCCGCCAGCGTCGGACCGATGACTTGGCTCGCCACCGGGAAGAGCGGCATCGCGAACCGAATGAACCCATAGATGCCGAACTTCAGCAGGACGGCCGCCAGAATGACCGAGCCCCCCGTCGGCGCCTGGACGTGCGCGTCGGGCAACCAGGTGTGGAACGGGAACATCGGTATCTTGATCGCGAACGCAACCGCGAAGGCGCTGAAAAGCAGGTACTGGGGAACCGCTGGCAGCAGCAGAGTCGTCAGCTTCTCCAGATCGAAGGTGTACTGCCCGGTAAGCTCTTTGTAGGTAGCCACGATGTAGAGGATCGCGACCAGCATCAAGAGGCTGCCGACGAACGTGTAGAGGAAGAACTTCATGGCCGCGTAGACGCGGTCCTTGCCGCCCCAAACGCCGATGATCAGGTACATCGGCACCAGCATCAGCTCCCAGAACACGTAGAAGAGGAACAAGTCGAGCGCGACGAACGCGCCCATCATGCCGAGCTCGAGCAACAGGAACGAAAACGCGTACTCCTTGATCCTCGTCGTGATGCTGCCCCAAGACGCGTAGAGCGCGATCGGGGTGAGCGCCGTGGTCAACAGCACGAGCCACAAGGACAAACCGTCCACGCCGACCTTGTACGAGATCCCGAGAGACTCGACCCAGGCGACTTGCTCGATGAAGCGATACCCAGGAGTGGAGTAGTCCGCCCAAAGCAGGCGCAGGCTGAGCACGAGCTCGACCAGCATGACGGCGATCGAGAACCCTCGAATCGTGCCCTCCCTCGAACGCGGGATCGCCAACACCATGAGCGCGCCAATCAAGGGGATCAGCAAGAGCCACGTGAGGATGTGCGTGCTCATCGCATGACCTCCTC
>JAPUKT010000219.1 GCA_027295555.1 Deltaproteobacteria bacterium | reverse complement strand
CATGAGCGATGAGGGGTGGGCAGAGGCGATGCGCGGATGCCGATATGTATGGCACGTGGCCTCCCCGGTTCCGAACGCGCCCCCGAAACACGAAGACGACCTCATCATCCCTGCGCGCGAGGGAACGTTGCGGGTGCTTCGAGCGGCGTCGGAAGCCGGTGTCGAGCGTGTGGTGCTGACCTCGTCAATCGCAGCCGTTTGCGAGGGCTACCCCCGGGACCCCTCCAGGGTCTTCAACGAGGACGACTGGTCACGCCTCGAGGGCGAAGTCTCAGCGTACGACAAGAGCAAGACCCTGGCCGAGCGTGCCGCGTGGGACTTCGTGGGAGGCTTGTCGGGCGATAAGACGCTCGAACTCGCGACCATCAATCCGGGATTGGTCCTCGGACCGGTGCTCGAGCAAGACTACGGTGTGTCCGCCGAAGCGATCCGAAAGCTGATGCGTCGGGAGTATCCGGGCTGCCCGCGTCTCGGTTGGCCAACCGTCGACGTCCGCGACGTGACAAGGGCTCATCTCGCGGCGATGACCACGCCTGAGGCGAACGGGCAGCGGTTTTGTTGTTGCGTGGACTTCGTTTGGATGAAAGAGATGGCAGCGATCTTGACGGAGCACTTCGGCGGTCGAGGCTACAAGGTTCCAACCCGTACCCTCCCCGACTTCGTCGTGCGCATTACTGGGCTGTTCGACAAGGTGACCAGGGTCCACGCGCCCCGACTCGGTCTGGAGCTGCACGTCTCCAATGAGCGCCTCAAGCGGGTCCTCGGCTGGCAGCCGAGAGGCACCCAAGAGATGATCGTCGCCACGGGCGAAAGCTTGATCGAGCTAGGCCTCGTATAGCCGCCCGGCCAAGCACACCCAAAGCAAGCTGGATTTATGCATACATCACCGCGCCGGATCCTAGCCCATTTCAGACGTTGCGTTGGGGCGTTATCGGTGCAGAATTGAAGCGATGCCACGGAAGCAGTTGCACGAGGCGCTCGAGGCCCTTCATGAGCAGCTCGAGTCGACCAAGGAGCTCGGCGCAAAGGAGCGCGAAGCACTCGTCGAGGCTATGGAAGACATCCGGCACGCGCTTTCGTCCGGCGACCCTGAGCCCCCCAGCACCGAAGGCGCATTGAGCGGACGCATCTACGCACTCATCGAGGACCTCGAGAGCTCACACCCCAAGTTCGCCGACATTCTCCGTAACGTGTCGGAGAGTCTCGCCAACCTGGGAATTTAACGAAGGCCGTCCGGATTATTCGGCGGCCGCGGGGCGGGCGCTGGTTTTGGGTTGTGGTTGTGGGAGCACGATCATGAAGGACGTGTGGCCGGGTTCGCTGTCTACCGAGACGCTGCCACCGTGGTCTTCGACGATGCTTTGGACGATGGCGAGGCCGAGGCCGGTGCCGCCCTGTTTGCCGTGGGTGGTGAACGACTCGAACAGGCGGCCACGGATCTCTTCCGAAACGCCAGGGCCGTCGTCGGAGAACGTGAGAACGAGATTGCCGTCGTCGGAACGATCGACTTCCAGTCGGCAGACGCCAGCATCTTCACCGATGGCTTCCGCGGCGTTCCGCGCGAGGTTGTGGAAGACGCGCTGCATCTTCTCTTCATCGAAGTGGGCCACGCCGCGGTCGCGCAAAACGAGCTCGAGGCGGATGCCCCGCTGTGCGAGCTCGGGTTTCAACTGATCGGCGAGCTCTTCGAAGAACTTGTGAAGGTACACGCGCCGAATCAGGATGCGGCGCTCGCCCTTCGCGAAAGCCAAAGTCTCGCCCATCATCGTCGTGAGCAATTGAACCTGCCGCTTGACCGAGGCAGCGAGCTCTCGTCGCGTCTCCTCGTCATGTTCCTGCACGAGGAGCCCCGTGTAGCCGGAGATGACCGTTAGCGGTGTCTTCAGGTCGTGGAGCATGCTGGAGAGGAATCGTCCGAGAGTGCTCAGGCGCTCCTGGCGGGTGCGCTGTGCCCGTGACCTGGCCTGTGAGATGGCCGTCGATAGATGGCCCGCGATCACAGTAGCCATCTTGAGATCGTCGTCGATGAAGGGCGCCCGGCCCCCAGCCTTGTTCAGCAGCTGGAGAGCGCCCCTTCCGTCGTCCCACCGAAGCGGTACGCAGAGCACCGACTTCGGGTGGTAGCCGACCTCGTCGTCGATGTGCTTCGAATGCCGCGCGTCGCTGTCGACCTCGTTGACGATTTGTGGTCGCCCGTGCTCCGCAACCCAGCCCGAAATCCCCTGCCCGGCTTTGATCTTCATCCGCTTCACACGGTCCGGCTCACCGCCCACCGCCGCGCGAAACGTCAAGTCACCGGTATCCTCGTCGGCAAGCAGGATCGAGGCCGCCTCAGCATCGGTGGCTCGCATGGTTCGAGCGAGCACCCCGGCCAGCAGGTCATCGAGCTCCATCGCGCTTGCCGCGACCTGCGTGATCTCGAACAAGACGTCGAGCTCGCGAATCTTCTTTTCGAGCTGTTCCTTGGTCTCGAGCAGCTCGATGTTCTTCCCCACCACCGAGAGGAACAACTTGGAGTTCTCGATCGATACCGCGGCGTGGCTGGCCAGGGCCGATAGCAGGGCCTCATCGGCAACGGTGAAGTGCCCGTGCTGCTTGTTGAGGACCTGCACGACGCCAATGGTCCGCCCATGCTGATTTTTCATCGGCACGCAGAGGGTGGAGCGCGTGCGATACCCCGTCCGCCGGTCCCATTCGGCGTCGAATCTGACATCCTGGTAGGCGTCCTTGATGTTGAGGGGCTTGCCGGTCTTGGCCACGGCCCCCGCCAGCCCCTCTCCGGACTTCAGACGAATCTCGACGACCTCTTCACCCTGGATGACCTTCGACCAGAGCTCGTTGGTGTCCTCGTCCAAGAGGTAGAGCGTCGACCGATCGGCCTCCATGACCTCGGAAATCCGGTCGAGAATCATCTCGAGGAGCTCCCCGAGGTCCAACGTCGACCCGAGCGCGGCACTGATGTCCTGCAGCGCCCGCAACTTGGCCCTCTCGCGGTCTACGACGTTCTGTAGTCGCAGCGCCTCCTGGCTTTCTCGGTCGCCATCGGATGCCATCTACATCGAGTGTCCCCCGAACCGGGGTCAAGACGCAACGGGCGCGTGGCTGATCCCGCCCCACCGCCCTACGCGGCCGCGTGTCGATCCCGGTCGGGCCTGCGGCCCGTCAGTGGGTCCCGCCCCACCGCCCCCGCGCTATCGCCTAGCTATTCTCCTTTTCGCAATTCTGCGAAATCGCCCATACGAACTGTCCGTGTTGCCTGCTCGAGGAGGATCGCGGTTGTAGTGGGCTGCACGTTTACGGACCTACCAATGGCCACAACCTCCCACGGGTAGTGCTCCGGCGGATCAGGCAGCGGAACGGTCGTCTCGATCTCCCGGCCGATCTTGCCTTCGGCGCTCCGGCGCCATTCGTCGCCCTGCCGCACGATGAAGAATCGGTTGCCAAGCTCGACGCCATTTTCGGCACCCACGTTGACGAAGACGATCTGGTTGGTCGAGGGCAGCTTCCGCGGATAGAGGCTCGCCACGACCCTCGCTCGGAGCGACTGTTCTGCGGGGACCACGTCCACCCAGTAAAACTTCCGCTGGAGCGGGGCGATCTTGAAGCCGCGTTCGATCGCGTCGAGCGTGTTGACGACGGTCGCGCGCCCCACCTGGCGCTTCTCGTCGTAGTCGGTGAGCCTCAGCTCCCCAGTGATCCGCACGAGGGTGCCCCTCTCGCCGGACAGCCGCTCGTACTCTTCCATCTTGCGATACACCGTGTAGACGCCTCCGATGTTCGGGGTCGCGTCTTCATGCAGGCGCACATAGGCCTGGTCGGTGTCGGCCAGCATCATGTGCTCCTCGTTGGCAGCAATGATGTAGCCAGCCTCTTTCAAGGCGTCGGAGTCGAGAAAGCCGTACTCCGCCATGTAAACCGGGGCGTCCCCCTTGAGTCGCGCCTTCGCATACGAGAAGCCCCGCGGTGCGGTTTCGATGACCCCGTCGGTCGGTCGCAGTCGGACCTTCGCACCCGGGTAGATCCAATGCGGGTTCGTGATGTCCGGGTTGTACGACCAGACCTGCGGCCACCGGTAGGGGTCGCCGTAGAATTGCTCGGTGATGTCCCAAAGCGTGTCGCCCTCGCGCACCGTGTAGAACTCTGGCGTATCCGCAGGGACGGACACCCTCTCTTGGGTGGCCTCCGGCCCCATCCCCATCTCGGCCTCGATCTCTTGATCTTCCGGGGTCATCACGACCTCTTGTGCGTTCGCCGCGTGCGCGATTAACACGACCGCCATGATCCATCCAACCGTCTTCATGATGCGTCCTCCCGCAACGCCAAACGCGCCGCCGCGGTATCCGGGAACTGCTCCCCAACCTTGTCGAAGTAAGCCTGAGCGCGAGCCTTGTCCCCACGCTTCAGATAGATTTGGCCGACGCGATAGAGCGCGTCGGGAAGCTTGTTGCCCCAGGGGTGGTGCTTCTCGATGGCCTGAAATTCCTTCAGGGCGCGACCGTATTCGTGTCGCAAGTAGTGAATCTCGCCGCGCCAAAAGAGGGCGTTGTCCGTGTATGGATGGTTCGGGTGGACATCGAGAAACCCGCTGAGCGCGCGGAGGGCCTCGTCGAACTTCTGTTCGCGGATGAGGCTCAGCCCTCGCCGATAGTCCTCGACCCCGGAGTCGGTCAGCGTCGGAGCGGCAAGGATCTCCTCTTCGATGAAGGCGGGTAGCTCTGGAACATCGGAGGTAGTCGACAGTCGCTCTTCCTCAAAGAGCTGCAGCACTTCGCGCTTGCCCTCTTCGGTGCGCACGGTGACGGGCTGCTCGAGCCACGGAAGCTTCTGCGGCTTCTTCGCACCGAAGCTCTGGCGGGCGCTCCGCTCCACTTCCTGTTCCGCTTCGGCGCGGAGCTCTTGCACCTCAGCGCGCGCCAAGGCCAGCTGTCCGCGAAGAATCCACAGCTCCTCGGACTGCTCCTCGAGCTCGGCTCGAAGCGCCGTCAGCTCGGCCTCCGCAGAGGTCGCGTCGGACGCATCCCTAGCCTTCGAATGCACCCCCACCGAGCTGCACCCGATCAGCGTCGATACTCCGACCACTGCTACGAGCCTGTTCACGGCATAACCCCGCAATCAAATCGTAGGTAACGCGACGGACTGGCGTCAAAAAAGGCGTTGGCTAGTGCCAGGTGCCAAGTGCGCGGAATCGCTCGTATCGTTGCTCAATCAGAGCCTCGGGAGACAGGTCGCGCAGCGCGTCGAGGTGTCGCCTCAACCGCTCACGAAGCGACGCCGCGGCGACTTCTGGCCGTCGGTGCGCCCCGAGGGGCGGCTCGGGAACCACCTCGTCGATCACGCCGAGGCGCTTCGCATCGCGTGCCAGGAGCTTGAGCTGCTCGGCCGCTTGGGCGCCTTTGGTGCCGTCGCGCCAGAGGATGGAGGCGCAGCCCTCGGGTGTGATCACGCTGTATGTCGCGTACTCGAACATCAAGACCCGATTGGCGACCCCTATGGCCAGCGCACCGCCCGATCCTCCTTCCCCGAGGACCGTGCAAACCACGGGCACCCGGAGCTCGCTCATCGTCGCTATCGCGTGTCCGATCGCTTCGGCCTGGCCTCGCTCTTCGGCGCCGAGGCCAGGATAGGCGCCCGGCGTATCGATGAAAGTCAGGATCGGTCTGCCCGCTCGCTCCGCGAGCTTCATGACGCGAACGGCCTTTCGGTAGCCCTCGGGATGCGCCATCCCGAAGTTTCGGTGGGCCTTGTCCTTGGCAGTCCGGCCCTTCTGGTGGCCGACGACCGCAACGATTTCACCCTCGAACCTTCCAAACCCAGAAATGATCGCAGGATCATCGCCGAAGAGCCGGTCACCGTGGAGCTCCACCAAGTCCTCGAACAACAGGGGCGCGTAGTCGAGCAGGTACGGGCGGTCCGGGTGGCGACTCAGCTGCACCTTCTTCCACACATCGAGGTCTTCGTAGAGCTTGCGCTGCAGGACCTCGGCCTGGGCTTTCAGCGTCTGAATTTCGGCGTCGATCGCGTCGGCCTCGGGAGCGCCTTCCTCGGTCAGAGCCTGGAGCGCCGCGATTCGTTCCTCGAGCTCCACCAACGGGGCTTCAAATTCGAGATGAGCCATCGCGCCATGGCTTCGCATATCTCGGGGGGCGGGCAAGCTTAGACGGCCTGCGGCCTCGACCGCCCCCGCGCTATCGCCTACCCGAGGACCTCGAACGCGCGAATCGGTCGGGCCTTCCCCTTCACGAGGGCTTCGGGAAGCTCGTTGATTTCGAACTGTCCACCGAGCTTTTCGAGCGTCCCTTCGGCGATCAGGATCTGGGACGGCTTGGCGATGGAGCAGAGTCGCGAACCGGTATTCACTGGGTCACCGATGACGGTATATTCCATCGCTTGGCTGCTCCCGATGTAGCCTGCGACGACCTCGCCCGTGTTGATGCCGATTCCGACTTCAAACGGTGGAAGCCCGTGTGCCACGTGTTGCTCGTTCAACCCGGCCATGGCTTTTCGCATTTCGATGGCGGC
>JAPUKT010000218.1 GCA_027295555.1 Deltaproteobacteria bacterium | reverse complement strand
CTCGATCAAGAGGAACAACAACGCCGGTCCTACGAACGCGGGGAAGAGCTCCGTGTACATGCGCCCGGCGTCTTCGATTTCGGTCTTCTCGAGCGCGTCGAGGATCTGGTGAAAGCTCCGCTCGAGGCCTTCACGATCACTGACGGCGAAGAACTCGCCACCGGTCTTTGCGGCCATCTCTTCGAGGAGCTCCGGGTTCACGGGATAGTTGCCCTGACGCCACAAAGCTCGTCCGAAGATTCCAATTCCCTTCTGTACTGGGGCCTGGTCGGTCACGCCCATCAGGATGGGGAAGATCTTCACGTCCATCGCAGTCGCGAGGGCAGCTGCCTGCGAGGGCGAGATGTTTCCCGCGTTCGATTCCCCGTCGGTGAGAAGGATCAAGACCTTGCTCTTCGCACGTGAACGCTTGAGGCGGTTCAGACTGACACCAACCGCGTTTCCAATCGCGGTGCCCCTACCGTCGATCTGGTCGAGCTCCAACCCTCGAAGCGCGGTTCCTAGTGCTTCACGGTCGGTGGTGAGCGGAAGGAGCGTGTACGCTTCGAGACCGAACACGACAGCGCCAATTCGGTCGTTTGGTCGTCGGTCGATGAAGTCTCGAACGACCGACTTGGTCGCTTTGAAGCGTGTCGGCCGAATGTCGGCGGCTTCCATCGACCGCGACATGTCGAGCGTCAACATGATTTCGATGCCGTCGATTTCGGCGGTGTCGCGTGCGTGAATGCTCTGTGGGCCCATCAGACCGATCACCAAGAGCGCCAAGGCAAGGGTTCGAAGCGCATTTGGCAGGTCGCCGAGGCGTCCTCGCCAACTCGTTCGCAGCACCAGAAGCGCAGCGCCGCGGCTGAACTGAAGGCGCGGCTTGGCCAGGCGTTGCACCCAAATGCGCGCGAACCAGACCAGCGCAGCCCCGAGGAGCAACAGTCCGGCCCACGGGCGTTCGAAGCGGAACTGCTCGTCCGTGATCAGGATCTGATAGCGCCACTCGAGGTAGCGCAGGCTGAGGATGAAGGAGGCCAGAGCGGTCGCTCCAAGCCATGCAAGCGCCCATACCCTTCGTTGTGATCGATTCATGGTTGCCCTCCGGCATCCACGAGGTTCGACGGGCGTGTGCGATCGACGAGCGCAAAAGCTTCGGCGATCAAATCCCGCGATGCTTCGCCAGCGAGTGAGGCCTTGGCGAACTTCACAAGGTCGCATTGACCGAGGAACGCGATGGCCTCGTTGGGTTCGATCGTCAGAGCCCTGGCTTGGCCGAGCGCTGCCGCGATCTCGTCGGTCGTGCTTTCGAGCCCATGGAAGCCGAAGCGCCGGCCCAAGTAGTTGCGAATGGAGTCGCTTACCGCGTCGACCCACTGCTCGGTACGCCCGTCTTCGATCTCGGCAGCGCGATTGGCGTCCAACGAGCGAAGCTCGGCGAGTGCCAACTCCCAAGGCGGGGGCGGGGGCGGGGGCTCTGGCTCGGGTCGGTCCCGTTTCTGCCACCATCGCATGAATAGCCACGCGAAAAGTGCACCGAGGACGACAGCGAAGAGCGCGCCCAAGATCACCAGCGGGGTGTAGTCATCCTGCTCGACCACGACCGGTTTGGTCGCTGGCTTGAGCTCCGCGTTTGGCTCATTGGCCAGGACCGAGCGCACTTCGACCGTTCGCGCATCCGAATCCACGTATTGGAGCTCGCCTTCGGCGTTCGAGAGGCGAACGCGAATGGGCCCGATCTGATGAGCGCCAACCTCGAAGCACTGGAGCGTCATCTCGAACGTGAACGTCTTCGTCGAACCGTCCTCCGAAGGCTCGACCGCGACCTTCTTTGCGAGCACCTCGAAAGGGGCGAAGGGTTGATCAGGAACCGCGGCATCGCCCGAGGCGTCGGTCGTCACCTCGAGGATGACCGGGATCGGATCACCAAGCGTCGTCTCAAGAGGCACCTCGAGCTCGACCTTCAGTACTTGGGCCGCCGCGAAGAGAGGCATCACCAGGCCCAGCGCCAAAATGAAGCCAGCGCGCCTCACCGGTAGCCTGTGAGTCGCCGCTGCCGAAGGCGAAACAACTCGGTTAGAGGTCGCACGTAGTCGCGGTCGGTGCGGATCGTGACGTGATCCAGCTGGAGCCGCTTGAAGAGGTGCTCCCGGCTCGCACGTTGCTTCTGAGCCTCTCTCGCGTACTCGGCGCGGACGTCCAAGTTGGACGTGTCGACTTCGACGATCTCTCCCGTCTCCAGGTCTTCGACGAGGGCGAGGCCGACATCGGGGAGGTCGTCCTCGCGCGGGTCGACGACTTGGATCGGAATGAGATCGTGCTTTGCCGCCACGACCTTGAGAGGCTTCTCGTACTCTTCCGCGATGAAATCGCTAATCAAGAATGCGACGGTTCGCCGCTTGCCGATGCCACCGAGCAGATCGAGCGCGACCCCGAGATCGGTTCCGCGTCCTTCGGGTGCCGCGTTCAGGATCTCGGTGACAACGCGCATCACGTGAGACCGCCCCTTCTTCTTGGGGGGGACGAATCGTTCGATGCGGTCGGTGAACAAGATCAGGCCAACCCGATCATTGTTCTTGATGGCGCTAAACGCGAGGAGTGCGGCGACCTCGGCCACCGTTTCGATCTTGGGCTTGGCCACCGACCCGAACCGCTCACTTGCCGACAGGTCGACGAGCAACATCACGGTCATTTCGCGTTCTTCGGTGAAGACCTTGACGTACGTGTCGCTCATTCGCGCGCTGACGTTCCAGTCGATGAACCGCACGTCGTCGCCGGGCTGGTACTGGCGCACCTCGCTGAAAGCCATGCCGCGCCCTTTGAACACGGAGTGGTAGCTTCCCGCGAGTTGGTCGTTAGCGAGCCTCGAGGTGTAGATCTCGATCTTTTTGAGTTTCTTGACGAGCTCGCGAGAGATCACGGCAGACCTCGGTTACGGCACTTCCACCGTTTCGAAGATGCGCCGGACGATCTGATCGCTGGTGATCTCCTCCGCCTCTGCTTCGTACGACCGAATGATGCGGTGGCGAAGCACGTCCGGCCCAATCGCCTTGATGTCTTCGGGTGTGACGTAGCCACGATGTCGCATGAACGCGTGGGCGCGCCCGGCTACGTTGAGCGCGATGGATGCACGAGGTGAAGCTCCGTGCGCGATCATGTCGGTGAGGTCGCCGAGGCCCACGCGAATGGGATGTCGCGTCGCGGTTACGATCTGCACGATGTAGTCTTTGATCTTGGGGTCGATGTACACGTGGCCGATCGTCTTGCGCGCTTCGAGAAGCTTCGACGTCGTGGTGACCTGCTGGACTTCTCGGCCAGCGGCAGCGTCCTTGCCGAGCAGCAAGTGGTCGGAGATCTGCTCCATGATCTTTCGCTCTTCGTCTTGGCTCGGGTAGTCGACGCGAACGTGGAGCATGAATCGGTCGATCTGCGCTTCGGCGAGCGGGTACGTGCCTTCTTGCTCGATCGGATTCTGTGTCGCCATGACCATGAACGGCTCGTCGAGCTTGTACGTCGTGTCGCCGATCGTGACTTGGAGCTCCTGCATGGCCTCGAGCAGAGCGCTCTGCACCTTGGCTGGCGCTCGGTTGATCTCGTCTGCCAGGACGAGGTTAGCGAAGATGGGGCCGTGCTTCGCCGTGAATTTGCCGCTCTGCTGGTTGTAGATCACGGTGCCGATGACGTCGGCTGGCAACAGGTCCGGCGTGAACTGAATACGCTGGAACTTGGCCGCGATCGTCTGGCAAATCGTGTTCACGGCAAGGGTCTTCGCGAGGCCCGGGACGCCCTCGAGCAGGATGTGCCCGCCGGTCAGCAGGCCCACCAAAATCCGCTCGATCATGACGTCTTGGCCGACGATAACCTTGTGAACTTCATGGAGAATCGTATCGACAAATGCGCTCTCGCGCTGAACCATCTCGCTGATGGCACGAACGTCGCTTGACATGGTTCGCCTTCCTCGGGGCGACGACTAGCACGCACGCCCACCTCCCACCAACACCGGCCCCCGGGGACTTATTCAAAAAAAGGGGGAGAGGCCAGCGTCAGCGTTCAGCGCCAGCGCCAGCGTCAGCGCCCGCGCCAGCGTCAGCGTCCGGCGTCAGCGTCAGGGATCAGTCTCACGAATCGCAGGCGTTTCTCCGCGACTTCTCGATAGTCCGCCTCCGTGCCGTCCATGTGTGCCGCACATAGCTTCATCAGCTTGGGGGCTATCTTGGGGTAGCGCCGCGCATAGTCGATCATCACGTCGCCGCCGGCGGTCGGGCTCAGCATGTCCGCGACCACGGCTCGGCGCCGTCGGCCCACACGAATGTGAACGCGTGGATGAGCCAGGAGATTCCGGTACCATTGCGAGTTCTCGCCGTACCCGGACACGATGAAGAGGACATCACCCTCATCCCGGTCGACCACCTCGACACAGCTGTAACGGGCTAAGCCGCTCTTTCTGCCGGTATGCTCGAGCATGATGATGCGCGAGCCGAACAGGAACCCCAATCCGGCGCGAAAGAAGTACACCGGCATACGGAAGAGCCAACGAATCAACGCGTTGGGCGGCTCTGGCGGGTCGAAGCGGACAGCCATCGAACGCGGGAAGTCTATCCGGCGTCAGCGTCAGCGCCAGCGAGTAGCCAGGCCCGCTGGCTTGAGAGACGGCGTCCGCCGGTGCCTCGGGCCGCGTGCACGTCAGCGTCCGAGTCAGCGTCA
>JAPUKT010000217.1 GCA_027295555.1 Deltaproteobacteria bacterium | reverse complement strand
CTCTATGGATGCTTCCTGGCCATCGCTGCGATCAGCCTCTTGGGGCTCGGGTGCGAGCGGGTCCCAAAGGCCGACTCTGGTCCGGGCACCGCGCAGGCGCCGCCGGTCGAAGGGGACCCAGGACTTCCGGGCGTTGCGCGCGTCGACGAGGACCTGCAACGAAAGCTCGACGCAGCTCTCGAATCGCAAGAAGGCGACTACGTTCCTCGAACCCACCATCTCGAAGAGGACGGATCTCCGCGCTTCACCAATCGGCTCATTCTCGAGTCGAGCCCCTACCTGCTTCAGCACGCGCACAATCCAGTCAACTGGTATCCCTGGTCTGAAGACGCGTTCGAGCGCGCCAAGCGCGAAAACAAGCCCGTCTTTCTGTCGATCGGATACTCGACCTGCCACTGGTGCCACGTGATGGAGCGGGAGTCGTTCGAAGACGAAGAGATCGCCTCGTTTTTGAACCGTCACTTCATCGCCATCAAAGTCGACCGCGAAGAACGGCCCGACGTGGACAGTGTGTACATGACCGCGGTCCAGATTCTGACCGGCCGAGGTGGCTGGCCGATGACGGTGATCATGACGCCCGACAAGGATCCCTTCTTTGGCGGAACGTACTTCCCGCCACGCAAAGGATTGCGCGGCAGCCGCGCCGGTCTGATCGACATCCTCACCGAGATGGCGCGGCTCTACCAGCAAGAGCCGACGCGCGCAGTCGAGCAAGCTCAAGAGCTCAGTCAGCGGGTGGCCCAAGTCACCACGACATACCGGGGCGCAGGGGTCCCGAGCGACCGATTGATCGTGGCAGCCGTGCAACGACTTTCCTCCGGGTTCGATCCCCTCGACGGTGGTTTCGGTCGGGCGCCGAAGTTCCCACAGCCAGCCCGCCTCGCCATCCTGCTCCGTTACGCGCGTCGAACCCAGGATCCGGGTGCGCTCCAGATCGTCACCACGACGCTCGACAAGATGGCGGACGGGGGCATGTACGATCATCTAGGGGGTGGATTCCATCGGTATTCGACCGATGGCCAATGGCTCGTGCCGCACTTCGAAAAGATGCTGTACGACAACGCTCAGCTCACCTCGGTGTACCTCGATGCGTGGCAGGTCACCGGCAATGCCGAATATCAACGCGTGGCGCGTGACATTCTCGACTATGTCGCACGAGAGATGACCTCGCCCCATGGCGGCTTCTACTCGGCCACCGATGCAGATAGCCCGACGCCGAGTGGTCACGACGAGGAAGGGTGGTTTTTCACGTGGACATCCAACGAGCTCGAGCAGCTACTCGGAAAAGAGCATGCCGCGATCGTGGGCGCGGTGTACGGCGTGACCCCCGGAGGGAACTTCGAGGGAAGAAACATCCTTCACCGCGACAAGACGAACCGCGAAGTCGCCGCCAAACACAGGACGACGCCCCGACGCGTGGCGGAAATCTTGGCCGAAGCGCGTCCGGTGCTCTACGACGCGCGCGCCTCACGGCCGCCGCCCATACGAGACCAGAAGATCATTGCCGCCTGGAATGGCCTCATGATCTCCGCCTTTGCGCGCGGGGCGTGGGTGCTGCACGAGCCGCGGTATGTGGCGCTTGCGACGAAGGCGGCCCGATTCGTGTTGGGCGAGATGCGGGACAACGACGGAGCGCTCGTTCGAACGTTCAAGGGCGGGAAGAAGTCATCGGCTGCGTTTTTGGATGACTATGCATTCATGGTCGCGGCTTGCCTCAACCTCTATGAAGCCACGGGAGACGAAGCCTGGCTCGCGCGCGCGCTCGAGCTCCAAGCCATTCAGGACGCGGGCTACGCGGACGCCCAAGAGGGCGGTTACTTCACGACCGCCAACGACGGTGAAGCGCTCTTGGTTCGGGAGAAACCTGCGACCGATGGTGCGGTACCATCGGGCAACTCGGTGGCTGCTCTCAACCTGCTTCGCCTGCACGACTTCACTGCCGATGCGAAGTGGCGGCAGCGAGCGGAGGACCTCTTTGCGTCACTTGCGGGTCGTCTCCAGCGGTCGCCGAGCGCATACCCGGAGCTCCTCGTCGCGCTCGACTACTACTATGATGTTCCTCTCGAGATCGCAGTCGTCGCCGAGGCCGAGCTGGCCGACACGACTCCGTTGGCGAATCGCCTCCGCGAGACGTTCGTCCCCAACAAGGTATTCTGTGTCTTGACCGATGCGGCAGCCAGCGCGCAGCAGGGGGCGGTTCCGTGGCTCGAAGGAAAGCGTGCGATCAAGGGAAAACCCACAGCCTACGTCTGCGAACGGGGACGATGCGATCTGCCCACGTCGAGCCCGCGGGTGTTCCAGCGGCAGATCGACAAGCGTCGCCCGTACCCAAGTTACGCGCAGACCGAGCCGCCCCGTCTCCCGGTGAAGACGGAGCGCTCCAACTGATGGCCAGCATCGCACGGCAGGCCGAGTGGGTGCTCGCGAGCCACAACACGGGCAAGCTCGGTGAGCTCCGTGCTCTGTTCCGCGATGCCCCGATTGAGCTCCGCGCGGCCGGTGAATTCGACCTGCCCGAGCTGGAAGAGACCGGAACCACGTTCGAGGCCAACGCGGCGCTCAAAGCAGTTGCCGCGATGAACGCCACGGGCCTGGTCGCGCTTGCCGACGATTCTGGGGTGGAGGTGCATGCTTTGCACGGCGAGCCGGGGATCCACACCGCGCGATGGGCGGGGCCCGACAAGGACTTCGCGGTCGCCCGCCGGCGGGTTCACGACCGGTTGGCTGAGCTCGGCGCTGCGGCCGATCGCCGGGCCACGTACGTGTGTGTCCTCTACGTCGCCAGGCCCGATGTGAGCACCACGACCTTTCGCGGTGAGACGCACGGGACGCTCGTGTGGCCTGTGCGCGGTGAGCTCGGCTACGGCTTCGAGCCGATGTTCCTGCCCGATGGGTACGCGATCACGTACGGCGAGATGACACCCGAGCACCGTTTGCGCGTCAACGCGCGCGCTCAGGCTGTGCGCAAGCTCAAAGCGGCGGCGTTCCCTATCGGCGGCACCTGATGTCTGAGTAGGGGCACACGAACCGCACGTGGAGATGATCCTCGTGGTTACGGAAGTGCCGGATGACGCCGACCGGCTCGTACTTGCCGCGTGGATACTGGATCCAGTGACGGAGTTGGGCCTCGGGCACGCCCTTTTTCCTGGCGTACCGGTAGAGCTTTGCCTGGAGCCGGTAGTCGACGAAGATCAAGTCCGCCTGATCGTTTCGCAGCCAATGCTCCAGAAGCGCCCATTGGCGGGCGACGTCTAGCTTGGAAGGCTTGAAATCCTCGAACGGACAGCCGTGTCGAAGGCATTTGTCCTGGTAGTAACTGAAGTCTACATCGCGGCCGTTTTGGTGGCTCTTGTGGTGGCGAATCCGTCCACCGTTGCGGTCGCTGATGTCGTGAATTTGAATCACCTTGCGCGTTTTGAACTTCGCGTTCACCGAATCGAACGCATCGACGATCCAACGTGTACTCTCTTCGGTGCCGTACGCGCGAGCTGTCGATCGGATGACGTAGCCCGGGTGAGGCGGCAAGCGCACGCCGTTTTCGAGGCGGCCTCGGTTGGTAGGCCCGACGGCCTCTGAAGGGCTCACCGGAACGCGCGTGTAAAGTCGGATTTCGGTTCCCGGTTTCGCGCGACCCCGCCTCACGTTTGCATTCCAGCGCGCCAGGTCCCGCGAGTTGACCCCGTAGCGCTTGGCGACCGCGAGTAAGGTGTCTCCCCGCTCCAAGGTGAACGTCACTTCCGGTCGTGGCTCGCCTATGTCGATGGTTTGCCCGGGGTAGATCCGGTCTGGGTTGAGGTTGGAGTTGATCTTGGTGAGCTCCGCGATCGTCGTGTCGAACTTGTGGGCGATACCCGTGAGCGTGTCGCCTGGCTTTACCTCGTACGTCCGGCCCTTCCTCTTGGCCTTCTTGCTTTCGCGAGCCGTCGTGATGGCGATCGATGCTTCACGCGCTGCGATGGGGGCTGAATGTGTTTCAGGCGTGGTCGATGGAGAGTCGCCGTAGTCGAACGGTGGCGTCCAATCGATTTTGTCGTTGGCCGTAGCCGCCCTGCTCGGCCCGACGATGAGCTTCTGGTCCACCCGGATCAGATCTCTCTGGAGGCCATTCCACTTCTTGAGTTGGGCGACCGATACGCCAGCGCGCTCTGCGATCAGGCTCAACGCGTCGCCCCGCTGCACTACCACGACCGGGGCATCGGCCACCGCGTGAATCGGCGCCAACACGACGGCACACCACAGGGCGATCGCAGCCGGGCGAAGCATGTCCATCTCGTGTATCGGAGTTCCATCTCGTGGCAAAAAAATGCGTAAAGGCACTAGGATGTGGCGGATCACATGAACCTTGGTAGGTTGTTCGGGTGACGAAGCGCTCACGGCTCCTCGACCGATTCGGGATCGCGGCACTGCTCTTGTTGACGGCGTGCCAGCCTTCTTCTTCAAGCACCGCCCGAGAGGCTGAGCTCTCTCCCCCTCGCTATCAGGTATCGTGTCCCGCTTCCGAGGAGTGTCACGAGTCGGTTGCGCTCCTGGTCGGACTATCAGCTCCACGTGAGCCGACGCGGTGTACGGCCGCGCTCATTGGTCCGAGGACGGCCGTGACCGCAGGGCACTGTGTCGCGTGGGAGATCTCGACCGGCGGTGCTTGCCACGACGTTTGGCTTGGGTTTCCGGAAACCCCGACTCGCGAAGCCGAGTGGCTTGGCTGCGCGAAGATCAGCGCGATGTCGAGCCCTGGGGATACGCTGCTCGCGCCAGACTATGCGGTTCTTCAACTACGGAGGGCAACCGAACGCATTGCGCTTCCGATCGGTCGGGGGGCCTTGAAAACCGGCGAGGTCGTTCGAATGGTGTCTGTGACGCAGGACCGCTTCTACGACGATGTGCATGAGGTTCGGACGCGTCGTTGCGTCGTCGATGATGGCGACGACAGCTCGCCCTGGAGTCCGATCGCCCCACCCACGGTGCGCGTGCTCTCGTCCTGCCCAATTCACGAAGGCAATTCCGGCGCCCCGCTGCTCGACCGGCAGGGCCGGATGCGAGGTCTCGTTCATGCCGGGGGGCCACCGTTCTTTGCTTTTGGGCTCATGACCGAATCCGATCGGATCCCCGAGGACGCCTCGGGTGCTCGCGTCCATTAACGAAGCCAGTCGAGCGCGAGCACCGTCAGAACGGTCGCGACCCCGATCACCAACGTGACCAGACTCGCTGGCAGCGGTGGCGCCGTCGGTGTCCCGCGCCCTTTCGTCCGTGGGATTCGAATAACCGGCTCTTCGTTGGCGCGACGAACACCCTCCGGCAGATCGGCGCCATCCGTCGTTCGCGCGATATCCATGAGCTGCTGCTTCCGAAGCTCGCCCTGCGGGAAGAGCTCAGCCATCCAGTCGGCAAGCTCCGCAGGCCCCACTAGCTCCTCTTGCTTGGCGAGGAACCGCCGGAGTGCTTTGCCCATTTCACGTGCGGTCTGCCAGCGCTCCTCCGGGTTCCGTTGCAGTGCGCGCAACACGATCGCATCGAGCTCGGGCGGGACGTCTTTGCGGTAGTCCGAAGGCGGACGAATCTCGCCGGACAACACGGCGTACATCGTGTTGACGTCGGTATCTCGCAGGAACAGTCGCCGCAGGGTCAACAGCTCCCACAACACGGCGCCGAGCGCCCACACGTCCACTCGTCGATCGACCACGGCCGCGGTCATCTGCTCGGGCGCCATGTAAGGAAACGTGCCTTTGACCTGGCCCGCCGAAGTGTGGTGGACCCGTTGGCGCGCATGAGCGATCCCGAAGTCCACCACTTGCACTACGCCGTCGTAGGTGACGAATAGGTTCTCAGCCGAGACATCCCGGTGCACCACACGGAGCAGCTCGCCCTTCGAGTCCTTCTGCTCGTGGGCGGCATGAAGACCTTCGCATGCGCTCGCGATCACGCGCGCCATGCGCGCCGGCAATAGATTGGAGCTCCGTTGGTCTGCGTTCGCAACGACCCTGCGGTGCACGCGCGAGAGAGGCTCGCCGACTAGGTACTCCATCGCGATGTAGTACTCGCCGTCAGCCTCGCCGAAGTCGAACACACTGCAGACGTTCGCGTGTGTGATACGCGATGCGATCCGCGCCTCGTCGAGGAACATCTCGACGTAGTCCTTCTCGGAGGCAAGATGCGGATGGATACGCTTCAACGCGACCAGCTTCTGGAAGCCGGGTGCGCCCTCGGCTCGGGCCAGGTAGACGCTGGCCATTCCTCCCGAGGCGAGCTCGAAGCAAAGCTCATATCGGCCGATACGCTTCGGCGAGGTGGGCTCGGGGACGGTAGAAAACGTAGATGCGTCTGGCGGACGGCTAGGGTTTGCAGACTCCATCGTTTCGGCGCTCGACTCCTTCATCGGACTCCGTCGTGCCGACCTAAAAAAGCTCTAGGCCGTTTAGGTCAAACTATTATATTTACGCTTGAATTTCCAATGCATCCGGTCCCCAAAAGCACTATTGGTTTGACAGGGCGGGCTAGACACCCTATCTATTAGGCTTCCTCAGGTTCCAGCCTAATGAATTTAGGAGAAACATACGTTCTCGATGGAATTGATCTGCGGGTGCTCGACGAGCTGCAGCGCGATTCCAAGCGCTCGTTAAAGGAGATCGGCGCGAGCGTGGGTCTCAGCGCGCCGTCGGTGATGGAGCGCGTCCGCAAGCTCGAGAGCGCCGGAATTATCAAGGGTTACCATGCCCTACTCGATGCCAGGAAGGTCGGCCTCGACGTCGCTGCATTCATCGGTGTGTCGATCCTCAGCCCGAAACAACTGAGCGCCTTCGAAGAGTGGGTGGACTCGATCCCCCAGGTGATGGAGTGCCATCACGTCACGGGTGGCCATACCCTTCTCCTCAAGGTAAAAACGCAGAACACCAAGGATCTGGAGGGGCTCATCAGCCGCATCCGGTCCATGGAGGGGGTCGCGAGCACTGAAACCATGGTGGTGCTTTCGACTCACACGGAGAGAGCCGAAGTCGCTCTCCCGGCCGGTGAGCCCGCCGGCGAACCTCGGCGTCGCAAGCGCCCCCGCCGCAAAGGGGACCCCCTCGAAACCCGCCAAGCTTCTTAAAAGGGGACAATCCCCTTAGACGAGGGGTAACCCTCAGCTCTCAGAAATCACGCGAAGATGAAGTACGGACTCCCTGAAAAATACGGCCTCTACGATCCCGCCAACGAAAAGGACGCGTGCGGTGTGGGCTTCGTTGCGCAGATCAAGGGCCAGGCGTCCCACCAGATCATGAAGGATGCGAACCGCATTCTGTGCAACATGGACCACCGCGGCGCGCGCGGGTCGGAGAAGAACACCGGTGACGGTGCGGGCATTCTCACCGCCATCCCCCACAAGCTCTTCGCGCGGGTGGCGAACGGGACCCTCGGCACCGACCTTCCGGAGCCCGGCAAGTACGGCGTCGGCAACATCTTCCTGCCCACGAAGGACGACGAGCGCACTTATTGTAAGGCCGCCTTCGAGCGGGCCATCGAAGCCCAGGGCCAGAAGTTCCTCGGGTGGCGCGAGGTTCCGACCGACGCCGAGGGCGCCGACCTCGGGCCGACTGCGGTGGACAGCAGGCCCCGCATCGAGCAGCTCTTCATCGGCGCCGCCGATGGGCTCGACCAGGACGCCTTCGAGCGCCAGCTCTACCTGATCCGCAAGAGCGCGACGAGCCCGCTTCGAGTCGACCCGAAGCTCGAGCAAGCGCTGATGCTCTATGCCTGCTCGCTCTCGAGCAAGACCATCATCTACAAGGGCATGCTCACCTGTGAGCAGCTGCTCCCCTTCTATCCGGACCTCACCGACCCGGACTACGAAACCCACCTCGCGATGGTGCACTCGCGCTTCTCGACGAACACGTTCCCTTCCTGGGACCGTGCGCAACCGATGCGCTGCCTGAGCCACAATGGCGAGATCAACACGCTTCGTGGAAACGTGAACTATATGCGCGCACGTCAAGGGGTCATGCACAGCGAGCTCTTCGGCGGCGACTTGCGCAAGGTGTTCCCGGTGACCGAGCCCGATTGTTCCGACTCTGGGACCTTCGATAACGTGCTCGAGTTCCTGTACATGAGCGGCCGCACCATGCCGGAGGCAGCGGTCATGATGATCCCGGAGGCCTGGCAGAAGCACGACCACATGCCCCAGGAAAAGCGCGACTTCTACGAGTTTCACTCATGCCTGATGGAGCCATGGGACGGGCCGGCGTCGATCGCATTTACCGATGGAACGTACATCGGCGCGGTCCTCGACCGAAACGGGCTTCGCCCGAGCCGCTACTATCTGACCCACGACGACAAGGTGATCATGGCGTCGGAAGTCGGTGTGCTTCCGGTGCCGCCGGAGATGGTGAAGTACAAAGGGCGCCTCAAGCCCGGCCGCATGTTCCTGATCGACTTCGAGCAGGGGCGCATGATCCCCGATGACGAGCTCAAGCACGACATTGCTTCGCGTCGACCCTATGGCGAGTGGCTCAACGAGCAGCGACTGCGTTTGAGGGAGTTGGAACGACCCGGCAATGCGCACGGATTCGAACCGGAAACGCTGATGCCACGCATGCGCGCGTTTGGGTACACGACCGAAACGCTGCAGTTCATGTTGGGCCCGATGATCCACGAAAAACGCGACCCCGTGGGCTCCATGGGGAACGATGCGGCGCTTGCGGTCCTGAGCGATCAGCCTCGGTTGCTCTACGACTACTTCAAGCAGCTCTTTGCCCAAGTGACCAACCCGCCGATCGACTCGATCCGCGAGGAGGTCATCATGGCGCTCGAGTGCTATGTCGGGCCGGAGCGTAACCTGCTCGAGACCACGCCAGAGCACGCGCAGCGGCTTCGTATTCCCCACCCGATTCTGACCAACGAGGAAGTCTCTGCGCTCAAGGCCATGGATGTTCGCGGCTGGCGCAGCAAGACTATCGACATCACGTGGCCACGGTCCGAGGGGCCAGAGGGGCTGAAGGCGGCGCTGAAGCGCATCCAACGAGAAGCCGAAGAGGCAGTCGACGCGGGTTATAGCATCGTCGTGTTGACCGACCGGGCGATCGGAAAGGATCGCATTCCAGTGAGCGCACTGCTCGCGTGTGGAGCGGTGCATCATCATCTGGTGCGAGCGGAAAAGCGGACCCGCGTGGGACTCGTCCTCGTGACCGGTGAGGCGCGAGAGGTCCACCATCATTGTTGCTTGGTCGCTTACGGCGCCGACGCGATCAACCCCTACATGGCTTTTGAGGCTTTGTGGCAGGAGCGACGTCTAGACGCGCTCGATGCAGACCAGTTCCCCGACGACGACAGCATCGTGAAGGGCTACCGAAAGGCGGTCGCGAAAGGGATGCTCAAGGTGTTTGCCAAGATGGGCATCTCAACACTGCAGTCGTACAAGGGGGCACAGATCTTCGAGGCTATCGGCTTGAACTCGGCGGTGGTGGACATGTGCTTTGCTGGAACCGCAAGCCGTATCGAGGGCGTGGGTTTCAATGTTCTCGCGCAAGAGCTCGTCGACCGACATGCGCTCGGGTATCCGGACGAGGAAGAGCTCCAACTTCCGATGTTGCCCAATGACGGGCAATTCCATTGGCGTGCCAACGGCGAGCGTCATATGTGGGACCCGCAGGCCATCGCCACCTTACAGGTCGCCGCGCGAACCAATAGCGCCGAGGCCTACAAAGAGTTCGCCAAGCACGCCAACCAGAGCGGCGCTGCACAATGTACTTTGCGAGGCTTGCTTCAGTTCAAGAAGGGCAACTCCATTCCGTTGGAAGAGGTCGAGCCTGCGAGCGAGATCGTGAAGCGCTTTGCCACCGGTGCGATGAGCTTCGGCTCGATTTCAGCGGAGGCGCACTCGACGCTGGCGATCGCGATGAACCACCTCGGCGGCAAGTCGAACACCGGCGAGGGCGGAGAAGACCCGGAGCGCTATCTCCCGCTTGCCGACGGCTCGATGAACCCGAAGCGCTCCGCGATCAAGCAGGTGGCTTCAGGCCGATTTGGGGTCACGATCAACTACCTCACCAACGCCGACGAGCTTCAGATCAAGATGGCCCAGGGGGCCAAGCCAGGCGAAGGCGGCGAGCTGCCCGGGCGCAAGGTGGACGAGAAGATCGCTGCCGTGCGGCATTCGACGCCGGGGGTCGGTCTGATCAGCCCGCCGCCACACCACGACATCTACTCGATCGAGGATCTGGCGCAGCTCATCCACGACCTGAAGAACAGCAATCCTTCCGCGCGGATCAGCGTGAAGCTGGTGAGCGAAGTCGGCGTAGGCACCGTTGCGGCCGGGGTGTCAAAGGCGCATGCAGACCACATTCTCATCAGTGGGCATGATGGCGGTACCGGCGCTTCGCCCCTGACCTCGATCAAGCACGCTGGCCTTCCGTGGGAGCTCGGGATTGCAGAGACCCATCAAACCTGCGTGCTCAACGACTTGAGGAGCCGCTTTGTCTTGCAAGCCGACGGGCAGATGAAGACCGGCCGCGACGTGGTGATCGCGGCGCTGCTTGGTGCCGAGGAAATGGGCTTCAGCACGGCGCCGTTGGTAGCGGTCGGCTGCATCATGATGCGGAAGTGTCATCTCAACACCTGTCCGGTGGGAATCGCGACGCAGGATGAGGAGCTGCGGAAGAAGTTCACCGGGCAGCCGGAGCACGTGATCAACTACTTGTTCATGGTCGCTGAGGAAGCACGCGAGATCATGGCGCGTCTCGGCTTCCACACGATCAACGAGATGATCGGACGGGTGGACGTGCTGGAGATTGCGGACGCCATCACGCATTGGAAAGCCCGCGGGATCAACCTCACGCCGATTCTCACACCGGCGAAGAAGCTACACGAGGGCGTCCAGGTGTACTGTACCCAACCGCAGGACCACGGGCTCGAGCGTGCACTCGACAATCAATTGATCGAGGCGGCAAAGCCAGCAGTCGAGCGCGGCGAAAAGGTTCGCGCCGAGTTTCCCATCAAGAACACCAATCGTGTGGTCGGCACGATGCTCAGCCACGAAATCGCGAAGGCCTGGGGCGAGGAGCTGCTGCCGGACGGGACGATTCACTTCAAGTTCAAGGGCTCGGCTGGGCAGAGCTTCGGAGCGTGGCTCGCGAAGGGCGTGACCCTAGAGCTCGAGGGCGACGCCAACGACTACGTTGGCAAGGGCCTGTCGGGCGGGCGCTTGATCGTGTACCCCCCCAAAGAGAGCACGTTCATACCCGCCGAAAACATGATCATCGGCAACGTCGTGCTGTACGGCGCGGTGAAAGGGAAGGCGTTCTTCCGGGGGCGCGCTGCCGAGCGCTTTTGCGTGCGTAACTCCGGTGCCTGGACGGTGATCGAGGGGGTGGGCGACCACGCGTGCGAATACATGACCGGAGGACGCGCCGTGATCCTCGGTCGTACGGGGCTCAATTTCGGGGCCGGAATGAGCGGTGGCATCGCCTACGTCCTCGATACCGAGGGCGGCTTTGCGCGTCGCTGCAACCAAGACATGGTCGATCTCGATCCACTGGAGGATCCACAAGAAATCGCCGAGGTGCGAGGGCTCATCGAAGAGCACCTTCAGTACACCGGGTCGAAGACGGCCGAGCGCGTGCTGGCAAGGTGGGACTCCGTCCTGAGCGACTTCGTGAAAGTCATGCCAGTCGACTACAAACGCGTGCTACGCGAGCGCGCCGAGTTCGGTCGTGCCGCAACTTTCGTAGACGGTGACGTCGGTCGACGAGACTCCCTACCTCCCGATGCCCTCGAGAGAGATGTCGCAGAGTGAATAGAACCGAGTAACGATGGGTACGCCAACTGGTTTCAAAGACTTTCGGCGCGAGGCTGTGCCTTACGTCGACCCGCTAAAGAGGATTCAGACTTGGGATGAGTACCTGGTCGAGGTCCCCGAGGAGCAACTGCGCCAGCAAGGTGCGCGATGCATGGACTGTGGGGTGCCCTTCTGCCAATCGTCGACAGGTTGTCCGATCGACAATCTAATCCCCGAATGGAACGATCTGGTCTATCGCGGACGGTGGCGCGAGGCACTCGATCGGCTGCACAAGACCAACA
>JAPUKT010000216.1 GCA_027295555.1 Deltaproteobacteria bacterium | reverse complement strand
CGGCGCATGAGCATCCCGCTCTTGGTCATCCACGACGAGGATGACTCCTTCGTCCCCCTCCAGTTCGGCCAAAGCATCGTCGCCGCATGGCCGGGCGCCAAGCTCGTCACTACCGAGGGCCGCGGGCACAAGAGGATCCTTCGAGCGGCGCACGTAAACGATCTCGCTGTGGGCTTCATCGATGCGCAGGAGCTTCCTGTGCAAACCGCAGCATGAAACAAGAAAGGAAGAGAACCATGACTACCGAAATCAGAGACCCCCAATTCGCACAGTTCGTAGACGACTTCGCCGACTCTTTGGCGTTGGCGGACCTATCGTTCACATTCGGCGCCTTGGAAGCCGTCGCCGCGAGCATCGTGGCTCTTTACGAAACCTTCGCCACCCCGGAGCCGGGCTTCCTGTCGCGGGCTTTCAAAGGGATCGCCGTATGACCAGCTCGAGCTCATGCGTCCCGTCATAGGCCGTCAGGCGGCCTGTATCTCTGCCGGCGTGCCCGCTTCGCTACACAAAGGACGACACGGCTTCTCTGCTGCGGCCTTCCATTCGCAGAGCTCGGCGGTGCGGCCCTCCCCGTTCGGGTTCGGTTGAATTCGGACGAAAGTCTGTACGCCGAGTCGAATGGTGCACTCGGGGTCAGCGAACGCCTGAGACCAGAAGCCGCCGTTGTAGAGCGTGACCCGCCCCACCTGCTCACACTTGGGCTGGTGCGTATGACCGAACACCACCCTCCGCATACCGGTGATCTTGTAGATCAGCTCGGCCCGTTTCTCGCTGAGAAGCGGAGTCTCGAACACCGTGGGCTTCACCGACGAGGCGTAGGCGACGTAGGGAAGCATGAAGAGCCCGAGCGGGACGAACACCCACAGCGGACTGATTGGCCAGGCGATGTTGATGTGCAGGACGACCTGCCACGCCAGGAATAACGCGACCAGCAAGAGGAAGGCGCGATCGAGCCAAAGCTCGCGGGCAATTCGAAAGGGGTTGTTCGTCGCCGAAGGCACGTGTACGGCGTTCAGCTTGCGGACCATCGAAGGCGCGGCGCGGGAGCGCATGGCAATCGATCGCACCTTGTCGTCGACGAGCAGCGGGTCACGCATCGCTTGGACCCAGTGCGTTCGGAGCGAAATCCAGAGCGTGGCGTAAGCGCCCCAAAACCAAGTCCAGATCAGCAGCGGCTGAGTGCGGAGCATGTGCTTGAAGAAGAACCGTACGTACGCGGCCCCGCTCATGATGTAGTTCTCCGACTGGTGCGGGTTGAAGAACCCCATCCCGTTGAGCATGTAGCGCGCGGCTAGATCCCCGAAGGGGAGGCGCACGCGCGGCTTGCCGTGCACTTCGATCAGCGGGTTGATCGGGTCATGTACGGCGCAATTGGGGTCGTACTGGTGCCCGTGGCTGACGTACGTATCGTCCCCGCTCAGATAGAACCAGTTGCAGAACACCAGCGGATCGTTGGTGTAGAGCCTTTTGTCGGGATCATGCGGGGCCGCTTCCTGGGGATTCCTCGCGCCCTCCTCCAAAAGACTCGAGGACACGTCGACTCCAAGGGCTTGGCAAATCAGCCGTTGAACCGCCGGCCAATAGAGCTCGAGGTCGTGGTTCCCGACCACGAAGATCACTCGATGCCCATTTCGGATGAAGTCACCAAGCGCCTCGAACCACCGCGGGTGGTGCTCGATGATGACCTTCATCTTGAACTCGCTCTTCCACTCCTCGCTTCCGAGGCCGCGAATCCGCTCGAGCCAATCAACGTGCTTTCGATCGTCCGGAAGCGTGGTCACGTTGTCGAAATCGAAGATGTCGCCGTTGAGAATGAGCTCGATGGGCTCATCCGCTTGCTCCTGAATGTAGTCGAGGAATCTCACGAAATCGTCGTCAATGAAGAACTCTCGGCGCTTGTACGCCATCCACAGAGGACGCTTGGGATCGACCTCCTGGGCCTCGGAGAGGTGCATGTCCGATACGATGAAAGTCTGAAGCTTGGCGTCCATGAGATCGGTGTCTCTCTCTCTAGTGTGTCAGGAGCCGCCCGATGGCTCCAGCGCACGGACTTGCCATGAGAGGCATCGCTACGACCACTGAGTAATGGGTCGCTCCTCCAGCTCGCCGTCGATATAAATGTCCACCTTTTCATTGAAGAAGCACAACAAACCGGCGATCTTCGGATTCTCGGGGATCGCGGCCCCGTAGCTCCACACGATGTTTTCGTGCGTCTTGCCGTTTAGCGACACCGACCAGTACGAGGCCACACCTTTATAGGGACACCGGGTGGTCAACTTTTCCGGTCGCAGCAGCTCGGTGCGAACGTCCAGCTTGGGTAGGTAGTAGCGAGTCGGCAGGCCGGTCTCGTACAGAAACCGCGGCCGGCTGGACTCCGCCACCGTGACACCATCGATCTTCACTTCGACACATCGGGAGCTCTCCACGACGTCGACGCGATGATACGGCGATCGCGGATGAACAAACACTTCGTCGTCTTCCTCGTACCAGGCGTCCATGGAGCGCCAGTCGAAGGCGATGAGCTGGCTCAGGTCGGGACTGTTCGCCGTCGGCTCGGGGTAGCTCCACGCGGCGTTCTCCGCTGCACGGTCGCCAGCCTTCACCGTCCAGTAGCGCGCTCGGCCCTTGTAGGGGCAGTCGGAGGTGCGGTCAGTTGGGTGCAGCCAGTCCATCTTCACGTCCTCGCCCGGAAAATAGTAGATGGGAAGAAGGCCGGTTTCAAAGAGCAACCCGACGCGAGTGCTGTCCGCGATGACCTGGTCGCCGAAGAATACGCGCACCCGTCGCGGGCTCGGCTCGATGGCTACGACGTGTTGGGAGGGATCGCTACCGGGGCCGGTGACCGATAGGACTCGAGGTGCCGTCATGTCGTCTCCTTTGCCGTTGCCCCGGGACGGCGTCAATGCGTCGCTGGCTGTCCGACGCGGTCCGATGGGATGTTAGAATATCTAACACCGTTGACAGCCGTAGGTTCAGATGTTAGATACCCTTTCCCCGCGGAGCGGGCTGAGAAACGAGATATGGCTGGGAACGCACATGATTTAGGACTTGTTCTACAGAAGGCGCGGACGTCGCGTGGCTTCATCCAGGCTGACGTCGCATCTCAGCTTGGCGTATCGCGAGCCACCATCGCCCAGATCGAGACAGGACGGCGATCCTTGAAGGCCGAAGAGCTGCGACGGCTAGCTGCCTTCTATGGCTGTAGCCCCAGCGAGCTCCTTTCCCCGGCTACCGACGACCAGGAAATGGATGGCGTTGCCGAGCTGTTCCACTCCCATCCTGATCTCGCGGACGATCAGGGGCCGAGTTCCTTC
>JAPUKT010000215.1 GCA_027295555.1 Deltaproteobacteria bacterium | reverse complement strand
CTCCACGTCGGACTTTCCGATCGGTCGACCGGTGCGCTCCGCCCAACGGTCCAACTCGCGCGCGATCGAAACCATCATGATCGCTCCGACCTGAGCGAAGGCGCCCCGTTTTGAGAGCACCTCTGGGTGTGCGTCCTCGATCGTGTGGCCGAGCTCCTCGAGCAGTCGTCCGGTGTTCTCGACAGCCGCACGACAGTCCGGGTGGAGTGCCGCACCAGCGCCGAGCGACTGCGCGAAGAATCCCACGCGGAGTCTCTCGGGCGCGCTACCGACCTCGTCGAGGAAAGGACGTGCAGGAGGTGGCGCGGTATAGGGATCACCGGGGGCAGGACCCGCGACGCAATCCAGAACCGCCGCTGTGTCGCGCACGCTGCGTGTGAGCACGTGTTCGTGAGTGAGTTGCCACCAGAAATCCCCGAGCTTCGGTCCGAGCGTGCCGCGGGCGCGACTTGGCTTCAGGCCCACCAGTCCACAAGCGCTGGCGGGGATTCGGATCGAGCCGCCCATGTCGTTGCCGTGACCGAGCGGCGCGAGTCCCGCCGCGACCGCAGCACCGGTTCCGCCACTCGAGCCGCCGGTGGAGTGATCAAGATTCCACGGGTTACGAGTCGGACCGTAGGCCAGGGGTTCCGTCGTGGCCGACATCGCGAACTCGGGGGTGTTCGTCTTGCCTACGAATACGAAGCCGGCCGCTCGATAGCGCCGCGCCAGCTCGGTGTCGTGCTTCTCGACCCAACCCTCTTCCTTCAGAAACTTCGTCCCTGCGTGGTAGGGGTCTCCAGCGGTGTGGCAGACGACATCCTTCACCAGGAAGGGTACGCCCTTGAACGGTCCGTCGGGGAGATCGGGCGACTGCGCGGCGTCCCGGGCCTTCTCGAATAGCGGATGAATGACCGCATTCAGCTTCGGATTCAGGGCCTCGATCCGCGCGATCGATGCCTCCACGAGCTCCAGGGGAGTGACTTCCCCCTTGCGCACGAGATCGGCCTGCGCGGTCGCATCGAGTCGAGCGAGTTCATCTGCCATGTTCTACTCCTTTGGTGGCCCGCGGATTGTAACGCCCGCGCGAGCGCCGCGTCGACCGGGGGCAGCCAGCGGGTCTCTGTGTCAGCTAACTGAAAACGAGCACCCCCTGGTCGAGGACCACGTCGCCGTCCTGGTTCTTCGTCTGGAACAGACATCGATCCCCATCGACCCACATCAATACGTTGAGGTCATCACCTGGCATCACGGGCTTGGAGAAGCGCCCTTCCATTGACTTGAAGCGCGCCGGGTCGGATCCACAAATCGAATGCAAGAGCGCGCGACCCGTAAAACCGTAGGTGCACAGGCCGTGGAGGATCGGTCGATCGAAGCCTCCAATCTTCGCAAACGCAGGATCGGAATGGAGCGGGTTGCGATCGCCCGAGAGTCGATAGATCAACGGCTGATCGACGCGCGTCTGATAGCGCAGCTCATGGTCCGGCTTGCGATCGGGCAGCTCGAAGGTCGTCGACGGACCGCGCTCGCCACCGAAATTCCCCTCGCCTCGCAGGAAGGCGGTCATCGTCACCTTCATCAGCGGCTTGCCGGTCGTGGTGTCCTTCGAATTACACACGAGGTCCACCGAAGCGCCCTTCCCCTTGTCCCAGATCGCGCCGATCTCACCCACAATCTCGACTTCGCCATCGACCGGGATCTCGTCGAAGAGCTCGATCTTCTGCGCGCCATGCAAGAGCATGGCCGGGTTGAACGTACCGATCTTGTCGAAAGGCATTCCGCCCATACCCACGATCACTGCCATCGTCGGCAGAACCCGCTGCGGGGTGTCCTTGGTGTTCTCGGTCGTGTAGACCAGCTCGTCCACGCCGGCGCCTACGCCGACCGCATACAAGAGCGCGTCATCTGAATTCCAACTGCGCTTGATCGGACTTCCCTTTTCGCCGACCGCATCGGGGTTCACGGGCAATTGATTCTCTCCTTCAGAGCGCTGAGCATCCGATTCGACTCTCTATTCATATTCGTTATTCGTATTTGTTATTCGTATTCGATTGGATTGACAGGGTCCGGTGCGAAGTACGCATCGCCTATTTCACGATTCGGTACAACACGGTGCCGCGAGCGGTCACCTGACCGTCCGACACGCGAGCGACTTCGACGTCGGACCAGTAGATCTCGTTGTCGTTCTGCACGCAACGCCCGTATGCGATCAGGTCACCCTTGGGCGCCGGACCGAGGTTCTGTATCTGCATCGACGCCGTCGACGCCTTGAATTGGCCCGGCCCCGACTCCGCCCATGAAGCCATCGCTCCGGCCGTATCGAGCAGCGCCAACACCGCGCCTTCGTGCACGCCACCAGACGCATCGCAGTTGTCCTCGATCAGCGGCATCACCCGCCGCGAGCTGCCGCCGGTCATATGATCCACCGAGATTCCCCGATTGCCAATGAATGGGACCTTATGGATATGCGGTCCCATCACACCCGGATCGGCCTCACCGTGGTCGCCGGCTGAAACATAGTAGTTGGCCTCCTCTGCGCCGAAGCGTCCGCGCACAGTGGTCGTGATGCTCGCGATCGACT
>JAPUKT010000214.1 GCA_027295555.1 Deltaproteobacteria bacterium | reverse complement strand
CGCTCGGGCGCCCCAGTGGGGCGCTCGACTGCAGTGACGGGGTTCGGCTGCGTGCGAAGTTTGCGGATGCGTTCGCAGCCAGCGGGAGGAAGGCGAAGACCACGAGAATGCTAAGCGGCATGTGCAGACTCATCAGCAATGGCAGCAGCGCGTGCCCCCCGAGACCGAACAGGATGCCGCCCGCGATCTCCCAGTGACTCACGGAGAGCCTGTTGCGAGCATGGCGGTAGTAGAGCACGGAGAGGGGCAGGAACAGAGCGAGGGAAGTTCCGAGTCCCGGATTGTACTCGCCCGCGGCCAGAGCGTTGCCACTGTGGAGAAGGCCGTTGGCCATGACGACTCCGGCACCAGCCAGGCCTGTCCATCGGAAGCGCTCTCCGCCCCACACGGCGCACAGGAGAATCAACCAGATCGCGACCGTGTTCATCCGCAGGATGTCTCGAGGAGTCAGCTCGAGACCACGCGCTTCGTTGGCGTATGCGAGGAAGGAGTACTCTCGACCCAGAAGATCGACCCCGTCCACCTCGAAGCCATGCATGAGGTAGGCGGCGAGGAGCACCCAGTTGAACTTGGCGAGTCGATCCGTCCACGTCGTCTCTCGCTGATGCGCAATCAACATGAGAACTATGACGAGAGCGCCGCCGAGCCCAATCGCTGGCCAGCGGTAGTCGAGGTAGCTAGCACTGGCTTCGATGCTGTTCGCGATCAAGATGGTAGATGCGGCGGCGACCAGCCAAACCAGGCTCTTCTGAGGGGGGGCCTCCTGACTCATGGGGCACTCACCGAAGCACCTCGGGGCGGGATTCCCAGCCGCTCGCGAACCACTTCGATCGGCAGCTCCGCGTGCTCCCAGAAATCCCAGCGATCTCCGAGGTCCAGCTTGACCGAGTTACCGCGTTCCAGCTCTCGGAGCATCTCCATCGCGAGACTGCCGTGACCGAGGAGGCCCGGGATGTTTGGCATGGGAAACGGCGTGACGTTGACCCGAGCTGCGTGGAGGACGATCGCCATGAGCCACGTGAAGAAATCATGGTCATACTTCGTGTATCCGGCTTGGAACGCGGCGTTCCTCAACTCGCCTTCGGCCGAAGTGTCGTAGCCGCTCAACAGATGTGTAACGTCGTGATAGATGGCGCCCTCTGGGAAGCCGCCCTTCTCACCGGGGAAGGGTATATCGGCATCGACGCAGTGATGGAAGAACTGGTGACCGAGTGTGTCCTCGGGCAGGTGCTTTAGCGCTCGAAAGCGCGAAGCCTTCTCGGAGTCGTCCTTGATCAATCCCCGGAAGTGGAGGATCGCTTGGATGACGGGGAGGATCCCGCCCGACATCTGATAGTGGTTGCGAAAATAGTGCCGGACATGCGAGCGACGCAAAAAGGCGAGCCGGAACCTCAGTAGCCTTCCCTTCGCAAGATGGCCGATGACCTTCACCGCAGGTTCGTCCACGTCCAGGGCCGCGGCAAAACCCGAGATCAGCGACACCTGGTCGGTGCTGGGCGGGCCGTCGGCCATGGCCACCACGACCATCAACCGGATCAGCTGGAGCGCTTGGGCGGGGTCGGCAACTCCCAGCGCGAGCTCGGCGGGAGAGATCTCTTTCAGCGTCTCGAAGTCTTCGTTGGTCTCCATCACGACCTGCTGGATGGCATCTAGCAGGGCCCGCTGGGGTTGGCCGAGCCCTCCTTTCGCAGCGCGGGCGATCATCGTCAGCGCGCGAAACTGGTACGGAGCCGAGTGCGGTTCGGGAATGATGAATTCCATTTTCCCTCTCCTTTCGATTAGGTCTATCGACAAAATACTATTTGCCCGGATCATGTCAAGTGACTAAATTCGCGGAATGGCGACAACACGAACCCGACGGACCCCGGCACCCCACGCGGACGCCACGAGAGCCCGAATCGTTGGAGCGGCAGTCAAGGCATTCGCAGAGAAGGGCTTTGAGGCTGCCAGCACCCGGGAAATCGCCCGAGTCGCGGGCGTCGAGCAGGGCCTGCTCACCTATCACTTCCCGAGCAAGGACGAGCTCTGGCGCGCCGCCACGGACCGCATCTTTGGGGTGCTCAGGAAGGCGGTGGCGGGGCGCGTCGCCTCACTCGACGACGCTGATCCGAGCGAAAGGAGTCGGGAGGCCATCCGCGAGTACGTGCGCACCATGGCGGGAAACCCCGAGTTCTTTCGCTTCATCGTCGATCAGGGCCATCGCTACGATGCTCGGACGCGCTGGCTCGTCGACACCCACATCAAGTCCGCCTTCGCCATCATGAAGGAGCTCGGACTGCTCCGCGCCGCCCGCCGTGAGGAGGACCTTCCCCACGCCTTGTTCTCTTTGCTCGGCGCCGCGTCCTTCATCTTCGGAGTCCAGGGCAACTGCCGTCGACTGACGGGGCTCGACCCTAGGAAGAGGGAAGCGATCGAGGCGCATGCCGACTTCGTCGCGAACCTGATGATTCCACCGGGCTGACCCAAGTCGATCACTCGACCCCGAGTCGCTTCATCTTCGAGGTCATCGTTCTCGCGTGGTTCGCGGGCCGCCAGGCCGATGGTGGTCGCCCGTTGGGTCATTGGGCGCGGCTCGAGTTCTCTGACTTCCGCCGCCGATCACTTCGATTTTCTACTCATGCAAGTTCGGGACTTTCGCCGGTCGTAGCGGTGGCGAGGGGTTTGGGTTCATTTTCTTCCGG
>JAPUKT010000213.1 GCA_027295555.1 Deltaproteobacteria bacterium | reverse complement strand
GCGAGAGCCCACCCCGTCCCGTTTCGCGCGCGGTCGTGGAGCGCGCCGGATAGCCCCGGCTGTTCGGATAGGAATAACGCCCGCCCCCATGGGGACCGTAGTAATGGTGGTAGTGGTGCAGGGGGTGGAAGTAGAAGGGGTAGAAATACGGCCCGAAGAAGAAAAAGGGGCGGTAGTAGCCGAAGCTGATCCACACGCTATACGGTCGGTAGTAGCCGGGCACGAAATACCAAACGCTGCTGTAGTAATCCCAGCGGGGGTGAACGAAAACATAGTTGGGCCGCGGTGCCACGTAGTGTCCATCGACCCATACGTACCCGCCCGCACCGTAGTACCAATATCCGTCTACCCAAATCGCTCCGTCATACGGCGCAACCGGTTGCTCGACGACAACCGTCTGCGGCGGCGGAGGCGCTTCTTCACTGGCGGCGATCGGCTGCGGCTCCTCGACGACGATCACGGTGTCTCCATCGATCTGTTGAGTCGTGCCTTGCTCCTGTTCGATCACGATGTAGTTGGTCGGGTCGTCCTCGACGGTGACGTCATCTCGTACATAGCCGTCTCGGCCGACGACGGTCTCGATGTCTGGAGTGGTCTCCTGGGCGTAGCCGTCTGACCCGTCGTAGGGTTCGGCACCTGCGGGGACGGCGATGGCACTGACGATCAACGAGGCCGCCAGTGCGAGAAGCGGTGTTAGGAGCGGCATGGCAACCTCCTTTTACATGTACGTCCGGATCGACCCACCGTCACCCCCCCTTTGGCGATTAGGTGCGGCGCACTCGACAGATTCGGTAGAAAGTGCTTGGGTTCGGGCGATTTCGATGACTTCACAGGACATAGACGCCGCAACCCGGCAGCTTCTTCAAAGGTATGGATTCGACGACATCCCGTTCGAATCGTTACAAAAGCGGTTGGTCGAGGGGACCGCCGGCACGGCGCAAAACCGCATCGCCGGCGAGGTAGAGCCTCCGAACGAAGGAGACCTCAAAGCGCTGCCCCCGATGGGCGGGGAGCTTCGACGCGAGCTGACCGAGCTTGGCGAGGCCGCGATGCGCCGGGACGAAGTGGCGTCGGTCATCCTTGCAGGCGGAATGGCGACGCGATTTGACGGCGTCGTCAAGGCCGCGGTCGAGGTCCTCGATGGAGCGTCGTTCTTGGAGCTCAAGCTGCGTGACATCGCCGCGACGGCAGAACGATGCAACGCGCGGATCCCCGTCTACTTGATGACGAGCTTCGCGACCGACACTGCGATCCGGGAGATGGCCGAGTCGCTCACGACCGACCGTTGTCCCATCACCGCCTTCGCGCAGTTCATCTCACTTCGTCTCACTCCAACAGCGGAGCTCTTCCGCGACAGCGCGGGCGCGCTTTCGCCGTACGCGCCCGGACACGGCGATCTCACATTTGCGCTTCGGCGCTCGGGAACCCTCGAGGACTTTCGGAGCAACGGCGGCCGGACCTTGATGATGTCCAATGTCGACAACCTCACAGCGACCCTCGATCCCGGTGTCATCGGTGCCCACATGGAAGCTGGGGCGGCGCTCACGGCCGAGATGGCCCCGAAAGAACCCGGGGACAAAGGCGGCGCGCCGGCGCGGGTCGACGGCAAGGCGCAGATCGTCGAGTCGTTCCGGTTTCCAGAAGACTTCGATCAGGAACGGATCCCGGTGTTCAACACCAATACCTTCGTCCTCGATGCGAAATCGATCGATGCCGAGTTTCCTCTGACCTGGTTCGCAGTGAACAAGACGATCGACGGCAAGCCTGCCGTGCAATTCGAGCGCCTCGTCGGAGAGCTCACGGCGTTTCTGGATCCCGCTTTCCTCCGTGTCGAGCGGCACGGCCCCGACGCGCGGTTCCAACCGATCAAGTCGCCAGAGGACATGGACAAAAGGCGCCCGGACATCGTCAAAGCGCTCGAAGCGCGCGGCAGCCTATAAACCCCCGGCTACTGAGCCCGGTCCGTGCCTCGTGACGAGGCTTGCCTCGTTTTACGGGGTTCGCCGTGAAACGCGAGCTGACCACACGCGGCTGCGACGTCGTCGCCACGGGTCTTTCGAACGAATACCGACAAGCCGCGCTCGGTGAGACGCTGTTGGAAGCGCCTCACGCGCGAGGCGTCGGGCGCTCGCAAATCGGACGCGCTGATCGGGTTCATCGGGATGAGGTTCACCTTGACCGGAATGCCGCGCAGAAGGTCCACCATGGCGTTTGCATCTTGTACCGAATCGTTGATGCCTTCGATCAGGGTGTATTCGATGGTGATGCGCTGACGCTTCGAAAGCGGGTAGCGCCGGAGGGCGTCCATCAACTCGTCGAGGCCGTGCTTTCGGTTGATCGGCATGATCGCGCTTCGGTCTTCGTCGCGGACCGCGTGAAGTGAAACGGCCAGTTGCACTTGCCCGTCGAAGTCACGGCCGAGGCGATCGATCTGGCGAACCAGACCGCTGGTCGACACGGTGACCCGGCGTTTGGAAAGGTCGATGCCGTCGGAATGGGTAAGCAGGACCAGGGCCCGTGCAAGGGCGTCGTAGTTGTGAAGCGGTTCGCCCATACCCATGAACACCACGTTGCGGATGCGCTGATCGGGTTCGAGCTCCCGTCGCCCGAGCAATACTTGGGCCACGATCTCGCCTGCGCTCATCTGGCGCTTCAACCCGGCGACTCCCGAGGCGCAGAACACACAACCCATGGCGCAGCCCACCTGCGAACTCACGCAGACGGTGTGGCGGTCGTCTTCGCGAATGGAAACCGTCTCGATGAAGTCGTTCGAGGGGGCGCGCAGCAGCAGCTTGTGGGTGGAC
>JAPUKT010000212.1 GCA_027295555.1 Deltaproteobacteria bacterium | reverse complement strand
CGTCACCTTCGGGTCGCTCAGGTCATGGCCCGACCCGCAATCGAGCCAGAGCCGGTCGAGCTGCGAGCGGAGCCGGACATCGGCGAAAGCCTCCTTTCGATTCGCGAGCTCGCGCAATGGATCTGGCACCCGACGCGCGAGTTCATCCAGAAGCGACTACGGACGCGATTCGACGACTCGACGCTATACGAGCCCACGAGGGCGCTGACCGAGCTCGACAATCTCGGTGCCTTTCGCGTGGGGAACGAGGCTCTCGAGGGCTGGCTCCAGGGTGAAGACCTCCGAGTGTTTCTGCGGGCCGCGCCCGAGTTTCCCGATGGCAGCTGGGGTGAGATGGACCAAGAGGTGCTTGCCCATGAGATCGAGGTGCTCCTCGCACGACGTGAAGCGAGCGGGAAGCGCGGTGAAGAACGCGCGCGCGTGGTCAGGGTCGATCTCGGTGGGATCACCCTGGAAGGGCGTCTCGACGGGCTCTACGCCGACCGGCGGGTGAAGCATCGATTCAACAGGACGGAGACGAAAACGGAGCTGACGACCTGGCTCGAGCACCTGCTGATGCAAGCTGCCGATGATCCTGACCTCCCGAGAACGACAGAGCTCATCTTGCGCGCGACGGATCGCCATGCAGATGCCGTGTGCTTCGCGCCCGTGGACGAGCCGCGAAAGCTTCTCGAAGCCTTGGTGAAGCTGTACGACGCGTCGCAAACCAACCCGGTACCGCTCTTGAACCGGCCGTCCTGGGTGTTTACCGACAACGTGGTCCGCGACAAGGCCCAACAAGCCCTCGGAAAAGCGAAGAAGAAGCAGCAAGACCAGAAGTGGGACAGATACGCGCGCTTCGCGTGGGGCAAGGCGGGGCCCTTCGCCAACGAAGCATGGGCCGAGGGGTTCGGTCCGACGAGCTTGAGTGTGTACGAGCCGCTGTTTCGACACCGGAGTGTGCGATGAGCAGCATCGACACCGAACGGGCGCCCCTCGGCCTACCGATCCTCGTCGAAGCGAGTGCCGGCACCGGCAAGACGCACGCGATCACCACGTACTTCGTGCGCGCAATCCTCGAGCGCGACCTCAGCCCAGAGCAGATCCTGGTCGTCACCTACACGAAGGCGGCGACGGCGGAGCTTCGCGTGCGAACGAGGCAGCGCGTCGTCCAAGCCATCGGGATGCTCGATCATGTAGCGGACCAGCAGGATGCTTTGGCTCGGATCGTCGCCGACGAGGTGCAACGGGTCGGCGCAGACGAGGTGAAAGACAGGCTTCGCCGCGCCCTTGCTCAAATGGATCAAGCTCCGATCCTCACGATCCACGGGTTCTGCCAGCGGCTATTGCAGGACTACCCGTTGTTCTTCGGCATCGATTTCGACTTCGACATCGCGGAGGACTCGATGTCGGTCTTCTACGATTTGGCGATCGATTTCTGGACGACCGAGCTTCACGAAAGCCCGGCGTGGCTTCTCTACGCACTCGAAAAAAAGAAGATCTCCCCCGAGTATCTCCACAAGCTCGCCAACGTCGCGATGACCCGGGGGATCGCCGTGCTCGGACCGGAGCCCGAAGAGCTCGAAGCCGGCGTCGTCGACCGCTGGTTCCAACAGCGGCGGGAAGCCGAGGCGATCTGGCGCGAGCAGCGTAACCAGATCTCCGCGATCCTTCTCGAGGACCCTGGACTGAATCGCACTAGCTATCGCGTCGCGTCCGTGAAGGACACTTGGATACCGGGACTGGACGACTTCTTTGGAATTGCCTCCTTCGACCTGCCCAAGTGGTTCGAGCGGCTCGCCCAAGGAAGGATGGTCACGAAAAAGAACCACGAACGTCCGCGGCACTCGTTCTTCGAGGTCTGCGAACGTCTGACCGAGACCCATGATGCCTTGAACGCCGCCTTCGACCACGCGGTCTTCGCCTTCCAAGAGCGGTTCATCGAAGTGGCGCGCGCGCGAAGTAACCAACGGTGTTTCGAACAGGCATTGCTCACCTACGACGACCTGCTCACGACCGTGTACGAGTCGCTCGACAGCGATATCGCTGCCGTAATCCAGAACGAGTATCCGATGGCACTCGTCGACGAGTTTCAGGACACTGACTCGGTACAGTACGGAATCTTCAAAGCGATCTACGACGAGCAAGCGGCGGTTTACGTCGGCGACCCAAAGCAAGCGATCTATGCGTTTCGCGGGGCCGACGTGTTCTCGTATCTCGAGGCCGCCAGGGACGTCGGCGACCGTCGGCTCGAGCTCACCACCAACCGTCGATCGGACCCGGGGCTCGTCGAGGCCGTGAACGCTCTGTTCTCGAACCGGCCTGCCCCCTTCATCCTCGACGACATCAAGCTCCTGAAGGCAACTGCGCACCACGAGTCGCGGTCGAGCTTTGATCCCGCCATGGAGATCTTGCTGCTCGATCAGGAGGAGGCATCCGCCCGGCCAGTCGAGGAGACCGTACCTGCGCTCGTCGCAAACGAGATCCGCCTCTTGCTCGAGAGCGGAGAAGAGATCGAAGAAAAGCCCGTGTCCCCGAGGGACATCGCGGTTCTTTGTCGGACCAACAGACAGGCGCTGCGCGTCACCGAAGCGTTGCGAAAGCTCGATATCCCGGCCTCGCTGGACGGGGATTCGAGCGTGCTCAGTACCGAAATCGGAGATGATCTCGAATCCGTGCTCGAGGCAGCGCTGATGCCGGGCGACTCATCGGCAGTGCGACGCGCGCTACTCACGCCGTTGCTCGGCGTGTCTCCCTATGAGCTCAACGCGATGGAAGACGAACGGTGGTCGGAATGGGTGACGCTGTTTCGAAGCTGGCACGAGAAATGGCACAGCGAAGGAGTGGTTCGCTTTCTCGAAGAGCTTCTCCGCACCACCGGGGCAGAAACTCGGATTGCGACGCTCCCCTCGGCACGTCGCAAGTTGACCGACTTGCTGCACATCGAAGAGCTCCTCCTCCGAGGCGAGCGCGAACGCCGGCGCGACCCGGTCGCACTAGTGTTGTGGTTTCGGCGACTTCGTCAGGGGAGTCCAGAAGACACCATGGTCGCCCACGAAGACCTGCAACAACGCCCCGATGCGGAGTCGGACACGGTCCGCGTCACGACCATCCACAAGAGCAAGGGGCTCGAGTACGGGATCGTGTACTGTCCGTTCCTATGGAACGATGCGGCCCTCTTCGAGTTCGACAAGAAGGTGGTGAAGTTCCACGATCCCACTGACGGCCTCAGAGCGAAGATCGACCTGGGCTCGGAGCGAGTCGATGCTCACCGGGAAGTCAGCGAACGCGAGGCGCTCTCCGAGGCGCTTCGTCTGCTGTACGTAGCGGTAACCCGAGCCAAGCATCGCTGCACGCTATTCTGGGGCCTCGCGAAAGGCTGGAAACGTTCTGCGCTTTCCTATCTGCTCCATGGCGACGCTCCTGCAAAGCCGATGGACGAGGAGCGAGCCCACGCCGACATCGAGGCCCTGGTCGCCGCATCGGCCGGCACGATTGGGTGGAGACCACCACACCGCGAGACGGCCTTCGCTCGCAGGCACGAAACCCCCGCACGTGTTCTTCGAGCCAAAGAGGCCGTTCGCGCTTTCAGCCAAGCCAATCGCATCGCGAGCTTCACGAGCCTCACGGGAAATCATGAAAAAACGGCACCTCGTGACCCCGGAGGAGAGGCGTTCCCAGCGCCAGCCGCGCTGTTCTCGTACCTGCCGGGCGGAGCGCGAACGGGTCTCCTGCTCCACTCGATCTTCGAGCGGGCGAACCTGAGTGAGCTCCAGGGGGAAGAGGCCGAGCGGCTCGTCGAATGGGAGCTGCGGAGCTACGGCTATGACCCAGCACTTGGCCCGAACGTTCTGAACGATCTTCAGACGGTGGTTGGGACGCCGCTCATCGACGGAGCCGACGCACCAAGGCTACAGGACATCCCGCGCAGCCAGCAACTGCGCGAGCTCGAGTTCACCATGCGCGTCGACGAGCCCGACTTCGTGGAGCTCTCACGAATCTTGAAAGAGCACGGCGCCCCCAAAGGGGCACCAGGCTATCCCGACCGCCTCGCGGCGGAGACCCCGCGCACCCTGAAGAGCTTCCTCCGGGGCTTCATCGACCTCGTCTTCGAATGGCAGGGCCGATGGTACGTCGCGGACTACAAGTCAAACTCGTTGCCGAGCTACGGGCCCGCCAGCGTGACCGAGGCGGCTGAACGGGCACACTACTTGCTTCAAATGCAACTCTATGCGGCCGCAACGAACCGCTACCTCGACCAACGTGTGCCGAGCTACGATCCCGAACATCACTGGGGTGGTGTTCTTCTCCTTTTTCTGCGCGGCATGAGGGGCGCCGAGGTCCCCGGGAGAGCCCCGGGGGCGACGCCAGCTATCGGCTTTACGGGGTCGAGCGTCTTCTTCGAGCGTCAGACACCCGCTCTCATTCAAGCCGTAGACCATTGGCTCGGGAGGGGCGCATGACGATCGCTGATCTTCAGGCCTGCGGTGTCCTCGAGCTCCTCGACGTGGAGCTTGCGCGTGCGCTAGCCGCAATGACCCACACGACCAACCCCGATATCGAGTTGGCGATCGCACTCACCAGTCGCAATGTTCGCTTGGGCCACTCATGCCTGCCGCTAGACATGACGGCGAGCGACGTTCCAGAGTTACCCGAGCAAGAGCCTTGGGCGAATGCGTTGTTGGACAGCGCTCTTCTCGATGGAGGGCCACTGGTCCTCGACGAAAAGCACCGCCTGTACCTCCGGCGCTATTGGGAGCTCGAACGTGACATCGCAACCGAGCTGGCGAAGCGATCCACATCGAAGGCCATCGATGAGCCCTGGCTCGCCGAAGCGCTCGACCGGCTCTTCGGGAGCGACGCGAAATCACCACAGCGGCAAGCGGCACGAAATGCCCTGAAACATCGCGTGTCGATCCTGTGCGGGGGCCCGGGCACGGGGAAGACCACTACCGTGGCCGCAATCGTCGCACTGCTCGTCGAGGGACGACTTCGGCAGGTCGGACCAGCGCCGAAGGTCATGCTGCTCGCTCCGACCGGAAAAGCAGCCGTCCGCCTGGGCGAGGCAGTCACCCGAACCAAAAAGGCCATCACCGCGTCCGACGAAGTTCTCGTGAACATCCCCGACGAGGCGACCACGGTCCATCGGGCACTCGGCATGCGACGCCATGGCATGCGCTTCAGCCGAGGCGCCGATTTTCCGATCGATGCCAACATCATCGTCTTGGATGAGGCATCGATGATCGATCTCGCCCTGATGCGACAGCTCCTCGTCGCGGCACCCCCCGATGCGACGATCCTGATCGTCGGCGATCCCGATCAGCTCACTTCCGTCGAAGCGGGCTCGGTCCTACGCGACCTCGTGCGCGCCAG
>JAPUKT010000211.1 GCA_027295555.1 Deltaproteobacteria bacterium | reverse complement strand
AACGCTCGGGGAAGGTTTCTTGGCGACGACCGATCGGAAGCATGATGGATTAGACAAAGTCGAACCATTCTATCCGAGGCTCGATCAAGATAAGAATGAGGAACTGCACCGTCGGCGTTCTGCTCGTCGTACGGTGAAATGGTTTGAGTCCTCGACTGGCAAGCGCGCGCCAGGCATTCACGCGCAGATCGCTTCAAGTGTTGATGCAGAGCATCGCGAGGGAACGCTTTCACTCGTTATCTGTAACACGGTCTATGGTGCCCAAGATTTGTTCGAAGCACTTCCGAATCGCGTGCCGAAGATTCTATTGACGTCTCGGTTTCGTCACGATGATCGCCGCAATTACGAGCAACAACTGCTCGCGTTCGAGGTGCGCCGTCGCAAGTCGGGATCTGGGCAGATCGAAGGCGATCCGGGGCTTATTTGCGTGAGTACGCAGGTCGTTGAGGCGGGCCTCGATGTCTCCGCTCACCGATTGTGGTCCGAGCTTGCGCCTTGGCCATCAGTGATCCAACGTCTCGGGAGGTTGAACCGCGATGGACGCGACGACGGCGCTGTCGCACGGTTTTGGCGAGCACCGAAAGGGCAGTGGCCGAAGCGGGACGGCGAAGTCTTGGTTGGACCTTATCTCAAGCGGGACCTCGACTCCGCAGAAACTCTGGTCGATGCTCTCGCCCCGTTGTCGCTGGAGGCGCCTTTCACGAAGGCTATCGAGAGGTTGGAGCAGAGTCACCGGGAGTTGCTTGTCGGCGCACTTCACCTTGAACCTGCGCCACTGCCGCGGGCTCTTGATGTACACGGCCTGTTCTCGACCGAACGCGACGTGCATGGTGGTTTTACGGATGTCAGTGAATTCGTGCGCGGCTCGGACCGGGATGCCGACCTCACTGTGTTCTGGCGGATCTGGCCAGGCGGACTGGGTGCCAGTCCGCGCCGCGGAGAAGCACTGGACGGTCCTCCGTTCGACCCTGATCGTGAGGGATGCGCGGTTGGGTTCTACCGTTTGAGTGAAGTGTTGAAAGTGCGTGGGGCGAAGGCCTGGATTTGGAACGACGAGGACGACAGGTGGGAAATGTGCGCACGTGGCGATCTGCGTCCAGGTATGGTCGTTATGCTTCACCGCGATGTGGGCGGCTACGACGATCGACTGGGCTGGACCGGCAAGGCCCACGATGTCCTCCACGGGGTTCCTCACGCCGGGAGCGGCCGTGCGCTTCCCGACGATGAGCGGACCGAGACCGGTTACTGGGTAACGCTGAACGTGCATTTAAGGGATGCGCGGGTGGAGGCAGAGCGCATCTGCGACAGTCTCCGCCTACCTGAGCCTTTCAGGACGGCCGTGGTGGAAGCCGCGGCGTTCCACGATCTCGGAAAGGTGCATCCTAAGTGGCAGGCTGCCCTGCCCGCAGGCGCCGGGGTTCAATGTGGACCGTTGGCGAAGTGCCCTCGCGTGCTCGGCGTGGATGTCCCATCCTCCGATGCTGTCACATGCGAGGCGGTCAATCGCTTGCGCCCCGGAGCACTCGCTTTGCCCGAAGTGCCGAAGCGTCAAGGCGGTGTGAGGCTGCGATGGGCTATCGATCAGAAGCTTACTCGGCAGGAACTGGAGCAACTGAGAGGTTTACCGAATGTGCGATGGGCAGGCCACGTGCCTTTTCGCCCCGGGATGCGGCACGAGGCGGCTTCGGCGCTCGCGATGTGGAAGCGCTACCGGACAGGGCAAGCCTCATACCCAGCTCTGGCAGTCTATCTTGTGGCCGCACACCATGGGAAGGTTCGCACTGTGCTGCGGGCAACCTCGCGGAACGGCGATGACGTTTTCGGTGTGCTTGCCGAGCCAGACGCGCTTGACATGAATGGCGAGCGTTGGCAGCTCGACTTCTCGGTCGCGGCCGACGGAGCAGCGGGTGAATGGCGCGAACGTGAGTTCGTGCTCACGGATTACGGCTGGACCGGACTCGTCGCAGACCTCCTGGGTCCGTGGCGAAACCATGACGAGGATCGGTGCGATGTGGGAGCAGTTCCGGAGAATGAGCCAAGGCGGCTGGGTCCGTTCGTCCTCGCGTGGCTCGAAGCGCTCGTTCGCGTGGCAGACTGGCGCGCGAGCGGAAATCCTTCGAAGAGCTTCACACCTAGTGAGGTGACCCGTGGCGAATGAAAAGATGACTCTCCCCGTCGTACCTGTCCCGGGGCTCCGGCCCGATAGTCTTGGAAATTATTTAGCGTCTCTAGGCCTACCGCGAGTCCTGGCGCGCAACTGCTGGCCAAGCGTGCGTGTGGGCTGGAAGGAGGGCGTCTTGCATGTGGTCGGTGGCCCGGAGACCTTGGACGAGATGGTGAAAGTGCTCTGCGATGTCGCCGCGAAACGGGCATGGATCCCTTACGAGCGTGGCTGGGCCGACGCACAGAAGGAGAGTACGAAGAGGAAATTAGGGAGACCGCTAGCGCTTTGGCAGGCATCCGCCGAGGAGCGTGACCTTGACCTCTCTAATGCGCACGCCGTACCTACTGCCAGAGTCAGTTTCAATCCGTTGCTCGGCAGTGGCGGCAACGCAGGAAAACGTGATTTCTCCAAAGGATGGAAGCGAGCAGTCGAATCTCTGGCACCGGGTGAAGGGCCACGAAGGGGCATGCCCGGCGCAGCCAAGAAATGCGCCGAACTGAAGGCCCTGCTTCTCGGCGATCCAGTCACATGGATGCTTGAGAAGCTCAGTGCGGCGTGCTGGTTCAGCGATACCAACAAGCTCTACAACAGCGGCCAACGTCCGTTCCGCGAGGGTGCCGCATCGCCCTGGGCCATGGCCCTTGCTTGCGAAGGTCTGCCATTCTTCGCCGGAGGAGCGTCGCGGCGATTGGGCTCGCGCGCGCGAGCGGTCGGCGCCTTTCCGTTCGTAACCCGCGCCGGGGCGCCAAGGGCGGCCGGTGAGGCGGGGCGGGATCTGGCGGAGGTTTGGGCTCCACTCTGGACCCGCCCTATGACGGTGCATGAAATTGCAACACTCTTCTCGCGGGGGCGCGCAGAAGTGGGCGGGCGTGGTGTGTTAACTCCGAGCGCCTTCGCGACCGCTGTGATGCGTCGCGGAGTCGATGCGGGAATCACCGAATTCCGGCGGTTTGTGCTGGGGCGGACCACGAGCGCCAACACGTTTGAGCCTCGGTTCGAGGG
>JAPUKT010000210.1 GCA_027295555.1 Deltaproteobacteria bacterium | reverse complement strand
CGTTCTGTTCGAAAAGACTGTCCCCGCCGGCCACTGGCTCGGCTACGCCACCGGTGTCGCTTTGCTCGTCTGGGGTGCCGGGATGCTGGCGCTCGCGTTCTGAGAGGGGCATGCAGGCATCACGCCGCCTGTCTAAGAGCGGGCCGTCTGGGGGTCAACGACGCATTTCTCACGACGCGTGTCTCTCTGCGCTCTCCGGGGTCAGGCCTTGCATAGCCGCTCCTTCAGCCCCCGAATTGCGCAGAACACCTTATGCGTAAACTTTTCACCGCGAGAAAAGGGGGCTTTGTTTCGGCTTTCCACTCATGAACGAGCTGATCGCCGAATCGCTTCGCCGCGCCTTTGTCGAAAGCGGAAACAAGACCACCGGCCGCGCAGCCGACTCGAACCCGCTGCTACTCCACGATTTCGTAGCGGAAGTCTTCGATGACGGGGTTGGCGAGGAGCTTTTCGCACATCGATTGGATGTGGGATTCGGCTGACGCTCGGTCGTCGCCGTGGAGCTCCAGCTCGATTAGCTTACCGACGCGAGCGGACTTCACTTCTTCGAAGCCAAGAGAGCTGAGCGAGCGGCGAACCGCGTCTCCTTGGGGGTCGAGAACCTCGCGCTTTAGCGTCACGTAGATATTGGCCTTCATGCTGTCTCCAAACCGAGGTTCTTCGCGATGCGGGGGAGTGGATCGCTCGTGTCGGGCTCGAACGCGACGCCGCGGATCTCATCGCAAGCTTGGATGTATCGACGCGACGCTTCGACGCGAATTTCGTCGGGAATCGTCGGAACTGGGCCGTCGCCTTTGTAGCCTCTATCAGCAAGCCAGCGGCGGACGTACTCCTTGTCGAAGCTCTCGGGGTCTTCGCCGGCTTCGAAGCGCGCCTGATAGCTATTCGCATACCAGAAGCGCGACGAATCGGGGGTGTGCATTTCGTCGATGATGACGATCTTACCCTCAGGGGTCTTACCGAACTCGTACTTCGTATCGACGAGGATCAGACCACGCTCGGCGCAGACTTTCTGGCCGTGCGCGAACAATGCCACCGCGTAACTGGCCGCTTCGTCGAAATCGGCCTCGCTGATCCGGCCCCTGGCGAGGATTTCCTCCCGTGACACCGACACGTCGTGGTCGCCATTTTTGCCCTTGGTGCTCGGCGTGAGGATCGGGTCCGGGAGTTTTTGGTGCTTCTTCAGACCATCGGGCAGCTCGTGACCGCAAAACATCCGTGTCCCCTCGCTGTAGTGCGTCCAAATACTCGTCGACGTCACGCCGGTGATGTAAGCGCGGACCACGAGCTCGACCGGAAGCGGTTTACACTCGATGCCGACCATGACGTTCGGATCGGGCACACCGAGGACGTGATTCGGCGCAATGCTCGCGGTCTCGTTGAACCACCAGGCGGCCAAGGCGTTGAGCACCTGACCCTTGTAGGGGAGTGTTCCGAGCACCCGGTCGAACGCGCTGATCCGGTCCGTCACGATGATCGTGCGCTTGCCGTCCTTGGTATAGTTGTCACGGACCTTGCCTTCGTACCGGTGCCCAAGGGATTCGAAGTTCGTCCCGTCGAGGGTCTTGGAGAGACCCTCTTGCAGGGCCGCTGCCGATACGGTCATCTCACGCTCCTCCCAACACGCGATCGATGATTGTGTCTACGTGCGCCAATGCGTCGTTCAAGTCGAACTCTCGTTCGATTTCTTCTGCGGTGAGGTGCTCCCCGATCTCGGTGTCGGCTTGGAGGAGCTCGCGGAACTCGCCCTGCCCCTCAAACGCCTTCATAGCATTGCGCTGGACGAGGGCGTAGGCGTCTTGTCGGCCAAGGCCTTTCCCGACGAGGGCCAAGAGAATGCCTTCACTCGCCCAGAGCCCTCCCGTCTGGTCGAGGTTTTGCCGAAGCCGCTGGGGGTACACGACGAGGTCGGCGATCACACCCCGGACCCGATCGAGCATGAAGCCCAGGGTCGCGGTTGCGTCGGGCAGCATCATCCGTTCGACCGACGAATGGCTGATGTCACGCTCGTGCCAGAGCACTACATTTTCGAGGCTAGGCACGACGGCGGCCCGAACCACTCGACCGAGGCCGCACAAGTTCTCGGTGAGCACGGGGTTTCGCTTGTGCGGCATCGCACTCGACCCCTTCTGACCTTTCTTGAAGTGCTCCTCGGCCTCGCCGATTTCGGTCCGCTGCCAATGTCGAACGTTCGTGGAAAAGCGCTCGACGCCGGCCGCGATGACGCCCAACGCAGAGACGTATGCCGCGTGTCGATCGCGGGCTACGACCTGAGTCGAGGCGGTCTCCGGGCGCAAACCGAGCGAGCCCAGCGCCTCGGCTTCGATGGCCGGGGTGAGATGCGCGTATGTCCCGACGGCGCCCGCGATCTTTCCGACGGCGATCTCTTCGCGTGCCACGGCGAGCCGAGCCCGCCCACGGTCAAGCTCGGCGTAGTGCCCCGCCAAGATCAGGCCGAAGGTGACCGGCTCGGCGTGAATCCCGTGCGAGCGCCCGATCGCTGGGGTCTTTCGGTGCTCCTCGATGCGACTGCGGAGCGCCTCGAGCACGGCGTCCATGCGGACGAAGAGCTTGTCGGTCGCTTCGACCAGCAACAGCGCGAGTGACGAATCGAGCACGTCCGACGACGTCATGCCACGGTGCAACCAGCGCGCTGGATCACCCGCCAACCCCTCGACATGAGTCAAAAAGGCGATGACATCGTGCCGCGTGACCTTCTCGATCTCGTCGATCGCTGCCGGGTCCAGCTGGTCCCGAAAACCGCTTACCTGGTCGGCCGTTCCCGCGGGCACGATGCCAGCATTCTCCATGGCGCGGCAGGCGGCGATCTCGACGTCAAACCACGCCTCGTACCTGCGTTTGGAGGACCAAAGATCCTGAAAATCGGTGGGTGTGTAGCGCGGAATCATCTCGGCGCGCCGAAACTAGCAGACCCCACCGCGCGGTGCGACCACACTATCGCCCCGACGCCTTCGGCGGCAGTTTGTCCCGCCCCACCACCCCCACACTATCGCCTAACCGCGGAAGTTCCAGGCTTTGATGAGCTCGATGCGCTCATGCATGTAGTCGTCGACGTAGGCACGGTGCTCGGGGTCGGCAATGTAGGCGTCGACGTCTTCGAGGGTATCGAAGCGAACGACCAAGCTGAGGTCCCAGCTCTTTTCGGCGTCCCTGCCGACGCTGATGCTTCGGACGTTCTTCAGCGCGCCGAGGTCTTTTCGTGTGCGTTCCGCGATTTCAGCGCGGGCCCGGTCGTTGCAGTACTCACCCTTCAATTTGAACAACACGATTCGTTCGATCATGGCTCTACCCCGATTCCAACCAAACCACAGGCCATCACCGCCAAGTGCGGGACCGCAGCGCCAAACATCGATGCGGTCTCCGAGCTGGCGTTCCCTTGCAGGCTCCGTTTGTAGACACCCTGCGCGATCGCGGCCAGACGAAAGAGTGAAAATGCTTTGTAATAAGCGAGGTCAGGTACGCCGTCGCGCCCGGTGAGCTGGCAGTAGCGGGCCACGAAAGCCTCTTCGGTCGGGATGCCGCTCGTGTGGAAGTCTACGCCCAGAAGGCCGCCAATCTTGGGCAGCGCGACGTCGTACAGCATGCAGATGTAGGCCAGATCCGAAAGCGGATGGCCGAGCGTGGATAGCTCCCAGTCGATGACCGCCAGCGCACGGGGCTCCGTAGGGTGGAAGATGATGTTGTCGAGCCGATAGTCGCCGTGGACGAGGAAGGTAGCGTCATCATCAGGAACGTTCGCCGAGAGCCATTCGATCAGTCGATTCATGGCCTCGACATCGGCGGTCTGCGAAGCGATGTACTGCTTGGTCCACCGCTTCACCTGCCTTTCGACGTACCCGCCGTGCCGGCCGTACTCGGTAAGCCCTGTGGTCTCCAGGTCGACGCTATGAATCGCGGCAAGCACTCGAATCAGCTCTTCGTAGATCGCGCTCCGCTCGTCAGGCCCGACGTCGTTCAGCTGGGCTTCCCAGAATATTCGCCCCTGCACGTACTCCATCA
>JAPUKT010000021.1 GCA_027295555.1 Deltaproteobacteria bacterium | reverse complement strand
CGAGAAGCTGCTCTGCGACCTCGCGGCTGACGCCGCTGCCGGTTTCCTTGGCAATGACCGGCACGTCGAGCTCTGCCCAAAGTCGCCGAAAGGTGTCGAGCCCCCCCCGAAAGTCACGATCGCCCTCAGACTGCACGAGCTCCATGGCAGGGTTCATGTGAAGGCAAAGCGCATCGGCCCCTACGTCAGTGAGCATCTCGGAGATCGCTTCGGTGGACATGTCGCGCGCCTGCACGACGCCGACGTTGCCGAACAGAAGTACGTTGGGGGCCTGCTCGCGAACCTGGTACGTCCATGCGGTGTCGGGCTGCTTTTGCATGGCCCGCTGGCTCCCCAAGCCGAACGCGTAGCCTCGCTCGTCGGCGATCGAGGCGAGCGCTTGATTGATCTCCGCGGCCCGTTCGTGGCCGCCGGTCATTGCAGCGATCAAGAGCGGCGCGCGAAGCTCCTTGCCGAGGAGTCGAACCCGCGTGTCGATCGAGTCGAAGTCTGCCTCTGGGAGCGATTGGTGCACTAGGCGTACGCACTCGAGTAGGGTCGTGCGCTGCCGAAACGAGACATCGTCGGTCGCGCAGAGATCGAGGTGATCGGCCTTTCGCTGTTTGATATCGGAGCTCATCGCCTTGCTTGCCCGGCAGGGTTGGGCCGTGTACGTAGCTCGGAAATAGGGACACTCCGACCGTGGCGCAAGGGCAAATAGATCTCGAATCATGGATGGCCGACATCCGACAGAGGGTCGACGCCATCCTCAGTCGCTTTTTCGAGCTAAAGCAAGAGGAGGCCGCCGGACTCTCACCGCACGCGATCGACCTCGTTACGGAGGTGCGTGACCTCACGATGCGGGGTGGAAAGCGGCTCCGACCGATCGTCACGGCGGTTGCGTATCGGGCGGCGAGCGGTGACCCCGATCCCAGGCCAACGTTCGAGGTCGGAGCGTCACTCGAGCTCCTTCAAAGCTACCTGTTGATCCACGACGACTGGATGGATGAGGACGACGAACGGCGCGGAGGCCCTGCGGTACATTTTGCGTTCGCCAAGAAGCACGGCAACGCGCACTTGGGTGCAAGCCTGGGCGTGCTGGCAGGCGACTTGGCATCTACTTTCAGCTGGGAGCTCTTTCTGAGAAGCGAGCTCCCGAACGGTCGCCGCGACGAAGCGCTCGAGCTGTTCGTCGACATCCAAAAAGAGGTGTTCGCAGGACAGCAGCTCGACCTGATAGCCGACCAAGACGTCGAGCGCATGCACCACTTGAAGACAGGAAGCTACACGACTCGGGGGCCCGCAGAGCTCGGTGGCCTTCTGGCGGACGCGCCGGAAAACGCATTGGAGTCATTGCGAAGTTGGTCTTTACCGCTCGGAGTCGCGTTTCAGCTTCGTGATGATCTTCTCGGCACCTTCGGTAACGTCCAGCAAACCGGCAAGCCGGGCGACGACCTGCGTCACGGTAAGCACAACGCGGTTGTTGCAGCGTTCCAACAGCTTTCGCCCAGTGAGCGCGACCGTGCTGCGGTCGAGTGCGTCTGGGGGCATCCGGACGCCTCGGACACCGACGTCGACGAAGCTACTCGCGCCTTGGGCCCGGCAAAGGAGCGAGTCGAGGAGCGCCTCTTTTTCCTCGCCGACGAGGCGCGGAGCGCCGTGGCAGCGAGCCCTTTCGACGACGAGGCCAAGCAAATGCTTGGAGAGGTGACCAGACTGCTCACGGACAGAGGGAGCTGATGGGCTTTGGACGAGGGAAGGTCATCCTCCTCGGGGAGCACGCGGTCGTGCACGGCTACCCCGCGATCGCGGTGGGCATCGAGAGAGGCGTGGTCGCCGAGGCGTCGCCGGCCGACGAAGATCTGTTGAAGCTTTCGCCGTGGAACGTGGATGTGCGGCCGGACCCAACGGGCGAACCGCTCGAGCGCGCGTTTGCCGTAGCGCTTTCGGCATATTCGGAGCGGCCGCCGATCGAAGTGCGCGCGCAGGTCGATCTTCCTGCGGGCGCGGGTCTCGGCTGCTCGGCAGCGATTGGCGTTGCCGTGTTCCATGCGGTCGACGAGGCGCTCGGCTTGGAGAGGTCGCGCGAGGAGCTCGCAGCAGCGGCGTACGGCTGGGAAGAGATCTTCCACGGGAACCCTTCCGGCGTGGACAACACGATGTCGGCGCTCGGAGGCGTGGCGCTGTTTCGCAAAGGCGAGCCGCTTCAGTCACTTCGCTCGAATAAGCCCTTGCATTTGGTGATCGGTTACAGCGGGCAAAGCCCGAGCACCCAAGAGATGGTCTCGTCGGTAGCCCGGCAACTCGAGTCCGACCCGGTCCGTGTCAACAAGGCCTTCGAGGCCATCGATGTCCTCGTCCGGAATGCGAAGCTCGCGATTGAGGCTGGCGATCACGTCGCGCTCGGCCAGCTGCTGGACCTCAACCACGCCATTCTGAGCTCGCTGATGCTGTGCACGACGAAGCTCGATGCGATGTGCCAGGCCGCGAGGAACGCGGGGGCACTCGGTGCGAAGATGACCGGCGGGGGGGGCGGCGGATGCATGATTGCGCTGGCGACCAAGCACGACGAGGCGCTACGGATATGCGAGGCCCTCGGCGAAAGTGCGTTCGTCGCGGAGGTGAGTGCGTGACCAAGGCTCCGACAGAGGTCACCGCTCGCGCGTGCGCGAACATCGCTCTCGCCAAGTATTGGGGTAAGGCCGACGCCAAAAAGAACATTCCGGCGGTGCCAAGCATTTCGCTGACGCTCGACCAACTGGTCACCGAAACTCGCGTTCGATTCGATACGGAGCTTGCCGAGGACGATGTCCGGCTCGACGGGAGGCGCGCCACCGCGGACGAAAAGGATCGCGTCGTGAAGATGCTCAACAGCATTCGTCGAGAGGCGGGGCTCCGGGCACGGGCGCACGTCGCGAGCCACAATTACTTTCCGACCGCGGCCGGGCTTGCGTCGAGTGCGTCGGGTTTCGCTGCGTTGGCAGCCTCGGCTTCAGCTGCTGCCGGGTTGCGTTCGAGTCCTCGCAGGCTGAGCGCGTTGGCACGTGCATCGAGCGTATCGGCGGCAAGATCGATCTTCGGCGGCTTCGTCGAGCTCCCCGCCGGCGTGCGAGGGCAGGGCGACCTTCACGCGCGTCCCATCGCAGCACCGGATCATTGGAAGGTCCGTTTGGTGATTGCGGTGACGGAGCCGGGCCCGAAGAAAGTAGGCTCGACCGAGGGCATGGAGCGCTCGAAGAAGACGTCACCCTACTATGACGCCTGGGTCGCCGACGCCCCGAAGTGGGCGCGACAGATCAAGCGCGCCATCAAAGAGCGTGACCTCGATACGCTCGGCGTCGCAATGGAGCGGAGCACCTTTGCCTTTCATTGCTGCGCCATGACCTCGGAGCCGGCGATCCTCTACTGGGCGCCGGCAACCTTGGCCGCCCTCGGGACGGTTCGCGGGCTACGGGAGCGCGGTGTGTCCACCTGGGCAACCATGGACGCGGGCCCACACGTGAAGGCCCTCTGCGGGATCGGTGATGCCGCGCGAGTCCGACAAGCCCTCGACCGAACGCCAGGGGTGACCCGCACTTGGGTTGCCAAACCGGGGCCCGCTGTCGAGGTTCACTCATGATCGGTGGGGGCGCTACCGCACCTGGCAAGGCGCTTCTGTGTGGAGAGTACGCCGTGCTCGAAGGCGCTCCAGCGGTGGTCGCCGCGGTCGACCGCCGGGTCAAAGTGTCGTGGACGGACAAGGTGACCGCTCTGCCCCCGGAGGTCGACGCAACGCTCCGATTGGCGCGCGAGCGTCTCGGCCCACTGCCCCCTTCGATGACTCTCGATGTCGGAGAGCTTCAGGCCGAGGGCATCAAGCTCGGGCTCGGCTCCTCCGCCGGGGCAGCGGTGGCCGCTGCAGGCGCCGCGTTCGGTCACCACGGTCAGGACCTCACCGATGACGACGTGTTGGACCAAGTCTTCGATTGCGCTCTTCGTGGGCACGCCTCGGTGGCCCCGAAGGGAAGCGGGGTCGACGTGGCATCTTCGACTTTCGGTGGCTTTCTTCGCTTCGCGCGGGATGAAAATCGGATCTCGCATGCGCGTTTGGAAAGGCCGACCGGTCTCGTGGTCCGGCTCGTGTGGACGGGGCAGCCAGCTCGTACCAGCGACCTGGTCGACCGCGTCCATCGCTTTCGCCAGGACGACTCGGACGGCTACCGGGCCGCCATGGACCGCCTCGGGGCCATCGCCGAGCGGTTCGTGCGGGCATTCGAAGCGGGTTTGGCGCAAGAGGTCGTCAAAGAGGCTGCGGCCTACTCGAGCGCGATGGAGGCTCTCGGAAACGCGGCCGGCGCACCGATTGTCGAAGAGAGACTCCAACGGACCGGGGAGCTCGCCAGGAGGTTTTCGGGGAGCGCCAAGCCCTGTGGCGCGGGCGGTGGCGACGTTGCTGTGGCGTTTTTCGTCGACCAGGCATCGGCCGAAGGATTCGAAACCGCTTGCAGAAGCGCTGGCCTTCATCCTATCGAAGTGTCATGGGGTGCGCCGGGCGTGAGTTCTTACGCATCGTAGGGGCTAGCGCTGCGCTGCGGATCTTCTCGGTGTGAGCTGGCCGACTACCCGGGGTACGCGCGGACTTTTTCTTCGAGGCGTTCGATCACGGGGGTCGCGAGGTTCTCGCCCACCAAGCGCGACATTTGCTGAATCAGGGTCGGGCTGGTGACGTTGACCTCGATCAACTTGCCCCCGATCACGTCGAGACCGACGAAGAACAATCGATCGGCGAGCAAACGCTCTCGCATCGTCTCGACGATCGTTCGGTCTGCATCGGTGAGCTGGGCAGGCGCCGCCGACCCCCCGACGTGAACGTTGCTTCGAAGGTCGCCTTTGCTGGGCATCCGGGCCACGACGCCGAGGAGATCGCCATCGACGAGCAAAATGCGCTTGTCCCCTTCGTCGTAGACCTCGGGGATCAGCGCTTGCACGATCGCGTTGCGAGCCCCGTTGCGTGTGACCGACTCGATGAGCCCGTTGAGATTGCTGTCGCCGTTGGCCAGCAGAAACACGCCTTCGCCCCCGTGACCGTCGATCGGTTTGATCACCGCTCTGCCACCGATGTCGCTCAGGAACCGCAAGATCTCGTCCCGATGGCTGGTCATGATCGTAGGGGGCACGATCTCTGGGAAGTGATGCGCATAGAGCTTTTCGTTGGCCTCACGCAGGCCCCGGGGGTTGTTGACGACGAGGGTGCTTCCCTCGAGGTGATCGAGGACGAGGGTCAGCCACAAGTATTCGTCGGTGAACGGCGGGTCCTTTCGAATGAAGACGGCATCGACATCAACGAGGTCGATGTCTTCGGGCTCGGCCAATGTGATCGGCTCCGCGGGATCGCGCTGCATGGTTGCCTTGCGAATTCTCGCCAGGACCTTTTTGCCTCGAAGCCCGACGTCTCGAGGCAGGCAATGATCGACGTGATGCCCGCGAGCCTGAGCCTCGAGCATCAAGGCAAAGCTCGTGTCCTCGTCGACGATCACCGTGGACACGGGGTCCATCACAAACACGAAACGCATGAGACTCTCCGGTAGCATCCGGGATGGTTTGGAGGCAAGGTGTGGCGCCATGAAGCGATGGGCTGCGATTGGTTTGTGGTGTGTTTCGGCGCTTTTGATAGTTGGCGCGACAGTCGGGGTCGCGACCACGGGCGGCGCGTCTGGTGAGCCCCCGCCCCAGCCCTCGGTCGAGCACTCCGGGGTCTTTCGTGACGGTGCGGTCGCTGCGGACCAGCTCGAGGCTTCGAAAGCCGGCGCGGAAATCCTCGTTGCCGGAGGCAACGCCGCCGACGCAGCCGCGGCCACCATGCTCGCCCTGGGGGTGCTCAATCCAGCGAGCAGCGGATTTGGCGGTGGGGGCTTCGCGCTCTACTACTGCGTGAAGGAAGACAAGCTGACCTTCCTCGATTTTCGAGAACGGGCGCCCGCCGCTGCGACGCCCGACATGTTCGAAAACTTCCAGGGCGCAACGCCACCTGGTCCGGCAGCCTCTCCTTCGCAGCTCGGTGGCCTTGCCGCAGGGGTCCCCGGCGAGCCTGCAGGAATCGCGGCCTTGGTCGATCGTTTTGGATCGATGTCGTTGAGTGAGGTCATCGGACCCGCCCTTCGGCTCGCCGAAGAAGGATTCCCGGTGAGCCCGACGCTTGCCGCGATGGGCGCAGCATTCAAAGTGCAACTCGACCAAGATCCCGTGATGTCGAAGTGGGACCTTGCGCCGGGGGCCGTGCTGCGGCGTCCGAGCCTGGCCCACGTGCTCCGTGTCTTTGCGAAGGAGGGCATGAAGGCTCTTTACAACGGCCCACTCGGCCGAGAAATGGCGGCCGTCGTGCAGAAGCACGGGGGCATCATGACGTTTCAGGACCTGCGCGACTATCGAGTCGTGACCCGGAAGCCGCTCGAGGTGGATCTGTTTGGATATCGTTGGGTCACCGCTCCTCCGCCGAGCGCAGGCGGCTTCACCATGCTCCAGAGCCTTACGATCCTCGAGCGCGTCGTCGGTGCGAAACCGGTCTACGGCGCCTCCTTGCTACACACCATGGCCGAGTCCTGGAAGGGCCCGTTCGTCGACCGGCAGCGCTACTTCGGCGATCCCGCACAGATCATACAGCCGCTCGATCGCATGATGAGCCCCGGCCGGATCGAGAAACGGGCAGCCCTGGCGGGCGGGGAGAAGGCCAATCCGGCCGACGCGTACGACTTCCCGATCGTGTGGACGAGCCCAGCCGCCAGGACATCCGACAACGCTGGGACTTCGCACCTGTGTGTCGTAGACGTCGAGGGCAACGTCGCGGCGGTCACGACGACGGTCAACCGTCCGTTCGGCGCGCGCTTCACCGCAGCGGGCATCGTGATGAACGACGAGATGGACGACTTCGCAAGTGGGGTTGGAGAGTCCAATGCGTTTGGGTTGGTCGGCGGCGCTCCGAACCTCCCTGGCCCGCGAAAGAGGCCTGTCTCGACGATGTCCCCGACGATCGTGTTCAAAGACGGAAAGCCCGTGCTGTGCGTGGGTGCCTCGGGGGGGAGCCGCATCGTCACCGCAACCCAACAGGTGGCGATGAACATCCTCCTGTTGGGCATGGACGCCGGCCATGCGGTCGATGCGCCGCGGATCCACCACCAGGGTTTCCCGGAGAAGCTGCGGGTCGAAACCATGATGCCCCTCGACGACTCGCTGCAGGACGACTTGCGTGCGAGGGGCCACGTGATCGAGCCGATTCGGAACGTGGCAAACGTGCAAGCCATCCAGATCGTCACCGAGCCCGAGCGACGGCTTCACGCGGCAAGCGACCCCCGCAAAGGCGGGAGCCCCGCCGGTCACTGACGTTCACCCGGTAATGCGGATGAGGACGACGGTGATGTTGTCGTCGCCGCCGTTGTCGTTGGCTTCGGAAATCAAGGTTTTGACAGCGGATTCGATGTCACCGTCTGCATCGTCAACGATCTTGAAAATCCCTTCGTCGCTGACCATCCCGCTCAAACCGTCGGAACAGAGGACGTAGGTATCCTCGGCTTCGACTTGCTCGAAGTAGAGGTCGACCGCCACGCCGTCCTGCATTCCGAGCGCGCGGGTGATCACGTTGGTCGGTAGTCGGTCCCTTTGCGTGTCGGTCAAGTTGGGCATCACGAGGAGATAGTCGTTGAGAAGCGAGTGATCGCGCGTGAGCTGTACGATGTCCCCGCCGCGAATCCTGTACGCGCGACTGTCGCCTACGTGGGCGATGTGGATCTTATGATCGTCGCGGGTGAATAGGGCGCCGACGACCGTCGTGCCCATGCCCTGCACTGCACGATTACGAATCGAAGCCTGGAAGATCCGTTGGTTGGCAACTTTCACGGCCGAAACCAGTCGGTTCTGCTCGGTGGTCAAGCGCGCATCGAGCTCCAGAGGCCAATCCGAAGTCTCACCGTCGCGCGTTTCGGTCGCATCGAAAAACGTCGACATTTCTGCCGTCGCTATGCGGCTTGCAATGTCGCCGGCCCGGTGGCCTCCCATCCCATCGGCTACCACGAAGAGTCGGTGATTCGAGAGGATGCAGAAGCTATCCTCATTGTGCTCTCTCTGAAGCCCGACATCCGAGAGCCCCGCTGCGACAAAGTTCATAGACCTTCACACACCCCTAAAGTCAACTAGGCGTCAACCAGGTGTCGACAAGGCCTCTCTTTGGCCTTCGACGCGAACGCGAGCAACCCAAATCGTCGGAAACGGTGTATCCGAGAGACACCCACGGGCAAATCAGGGCTTAACGAACCGGGGGAGCTTCGGCCAACCGGACTCGGGGTCGTCCAGGTACATGTACCGTGCATAGTGGGTCGTCACGCGCCGCACGTAGTTGCGAGTTTCGTTGAATGGAATTCGCTCGACGAAGCGATCGAGCTCCATGCGTCGGCTCTCGCGAAGCCACCGGTTTACCCTCTTCTTGCCGGCGTTGTACGCCGCGATGCTCAGGGGATAGACACCGTCGAACTCGACCGCGAGCGCGCTCATCTCTGCGGTGCCGAGAGGGATGTTGTACTCGGGGGACTCGAGCATCCCCCGCGTCACCGGTTGGCCTGCGATCCGAGCGGCGACGTCTGGCATCACCTGCATCAGCCCGACTGCCCCAGCCCGACTCACGACGTCGGGGAGGTAGCCGCTTTCCTGTCGCATCGTCGCGTAGACCAAGGCCCGTGGAAGCTCGCCGCGATGCTCGTCGACGATCGAAAGCCACGGCATGGGGTACGCTGCATTCCACCACCACGGATGCTCTTCGGGGTCGGTGTGCAGATACGCCATGCGACGGCGTGCGACACGAAGCCCTTCGCGATAGGCGCCGACGTCGTCGTACATCGCAGCAAGAAGGGGTATCCACTCTGCCTTGGGATAGTCGGCGACGAGCTCGTTTTCGTGGTCTCTGAGCCACCGGACGCCTTCGCGATCGAGGCCTAGCTCGTGATACGCTTCGAAGGTCGCAGGCAGCGGTAGGGGTCGCTCGACATCGGTCGAGCCGTTGGTGGCGCCGCCCTTTTCAAAGGGTGGGGGTGGTTTCACCTTCAACCGCTTTAGGCGGGCTGCCGCTAGAACCGCGTACCAATGGAGCGGCTCGACCCCAATGGCCTCGCGATACGCCTCGACCGCCTTGGGCCCGCGCCGGTAGGACCGCCCGAGCCAATAGAGCCCCCGCGCTTCGTCCATCGAGGTTGTGGCGAGCTTCGTGTACTGCGACAGGTACCGAACTGCCCGGGCATATCGCTTCCTTTCGAAGGCGCGAAACCCGAGCTCCCACAGGGCAGAGCGGCGCCACCTTCCGCGGAGCTGATGCTTCCCCTTGAGAAGGCGCTCCATGTGTGGCTCGCCGCTCGCGCGACCCATCCGGATCTCGAGCCACGCCGCAAGAAACCTAGCCTCGGGTGCGCGGCTGCTTTTCGGATAGCGCTGCGCGAAGCGTCGGTACGCACGAACCGCGCGGGCGTTCTGATCGGCTCGAGACAGGGCACGCGCCGCGTGAAAAGCGTCGTCGATCTCATATTCGCCCCCGAGGGCGACGGATTCCCGAAGCACCCGCGCGGCGTCCGCATAGCGCGTTCGCATCCGGAATAGGGCCATGCCGTACACGTGATGCCAGCGCTCATCGAGATCTTGGTCGTCACCAACGTCCATCCCCTCGAGCTCTTCGATCGCCTTCGAGAAGCGCCGCGCGCTCATGAAGGCCTCGGCGCGATCCACGCGATCACTTGGGCTCGGCGACGCAAGCCCCTCGAGCTGCTTTGCGGCCTCCTGCTGTCCCGGTCGCACAGCTGCGATCCACCCACGTCGCGCCGTATCGCGGGCCTCTTCGGGTCGGTCGAGGCGGAGATACACGTCCGAGAGCAAGATGAGGAGCGCGACGCGGTCCGCCCCATTTTGGCTGCGGCGCGTGAGGCGCTCGAGCTCCTCGGCAGCGATATCGAGCTCGCCCAGCTGTACGGCACAATCGGCGGCGATCACGCGATCGTGCCGGGTCACGGCGGCATCGCTCGAGGTGAGGCCGAGCAAGACAGGCCGGGCTTCCGCACAATGGCCGCATCGCGCGGCAGCAATCGCCCACCGCCGAAGCGAGTCCGCGCGCATCGCGGTTGGAAGGGATGCCGGGGTTTGGGCGAGCTTGTCCATCGCGTCGCAGGGGCGCCCGACATCCAAGAGGAGGCGACCCTCGAGATAGCGAACGGAGTCTGCATCCCGAGCTGACTGGGGGAGCTGATCGATCTCGTGAAGCGCGGCCCGATCGTCGCCCGCCCGCACCAACGAGGCGACGCGATCGAGATCACCCGCGGCAAGCGCCACGGCGCAAGCCAGCCAGGTGAACCCAACCCCCAGCCAAAAAACCCGCAATACCCCGGGAATCTACCACTCATTGGCGAAGACGCAGAGCGATTGGCAGGTGAGCGACTCGTCCCGTATGCTCGGGCGGCTGAGAATGAGTCGGTCGTTTATCTTATCGCTTTTGATGTTTCTGGGCTTCGTCGTAGGGGGCTGCCTATCGGAGATCGGCGACAGTTGCGGGGGTTCCCGGGATTGCTCGCCCACGGGCGAACGTCAGTGCGATCTCGCGCAACCCGGGGGCTATTGCACGATTTTGGGCTGCGATCCCGATACGTGTCCTGACGGCACGATCTGCGTCGAATGGCGTTTCATCCCGAGCCGGACCGCGGAAACCTGGTGCATGAAGCCCTGCTCGGACGATGGCCGTTGTCGCGTGGCCTACCTCTGCGCCCTGCCGAGCCACATCACGCAGGACGGAATGCGGACGCCTGACGGTGTCGAGAACGAGGTGCCCGAAGATGAGCGGGTCGCGCGGGTCATCGACCTCGATGAGACCAAGGCATCCGGAAAGATCTGCGCGGCGTTGGACGATGTGCCCGTGGCGGACGCTGGCGTAGAACCCGACACCGGCGTGCAATAGGCGTAGTATCGTCCGGGTATGTCCCCGGGCCTGGTACGGTACCTGGCGGGCCGCCTCCTGCGCGCGCTCCTGACCGTCGTCGGACTGGTGACGATCGTCTTCCTGTTGGTTCGTTTGATACCCGGTGATCCGGTCGAAGCGATCCTCGGAGACCAGGCCGGGCCGGAAGAAAAGGCAGAGCTTCGGCGCGCGCTCAACCTCGATCGGCCCATCGGCGAGCAATACTTGTCGTTCGTCGGGGAGATGCTCGACGGCACGATGGGGACTTCGTTTCGAAAATCCGACCGGTCGGTGTGGTCGTTGGTGCGCGAGGTGCTCCCCTACACGCTCGTGCTCGCGCTCACGGCATGGTTGGTCGCGTGGTTCGTCGCGATTCCCTTGGGGACGATCGCCGCAGCGAAAGCCGGCAGATCCTGGGACAAGATCGCCTCGACGGTGGCGGTCGCGGGGCTCGCGATCCCGAATATCTGGCTCGGGCCCCTGCTGATCTTGGCGTTCGGGGTAAAGCTCCGGTGGCTGCCCTTGCCCGGAGACGATCTCGCCGGGCCGGAGGCCCTCATTTTACCAGCGATCACGATGGGCACGGCGCTCGCCGCGGTGCTCACGCGTCAAACGCGGGCAGCGATGATCGAGGTGCTCTCCCAGCAGTACATCACGGCGGCGCGGGCGCGTGGGGTGCCGTCTTTCGTGCTTCTCCTGCGGCATGCCCTTCGAAACGCGCTCTTGCCGGTGATGACCATAGGCGCAGCTCAGTTGGGTGCGCTTCTTTCCGGAGCCGTCGTCACCGAGAAGATCTTCGAGCGCCAAGGCTTGGGCACGTTGTTCCTCGAGTCCTTCTTCGCTCGCGACATTCCCGTCGTGCAAGGCTGCGTACTGATCATCGCGGTGATCTACGTGGTGGTGAACCTCATCGTCGATTTGACTTACAGCCTGGTCGATCCGCGAGTGAGGTTGTCATGAGTCGGCTGCGCGCGAGGCTCAGAAAGACCCCGTTCGGTCCAACGATCGTTGTCGCGTTCTTCACGCTCGGGCTGGTCGGACCTTGGATCGCGCCCTACGACCCGCTGGCCATCGACCTCGCCCACGAATATGAATCGCCATCTTGGATCCATCTCTTGGGGACCGGCGACAACGGCATCGACATCCTGAGCGCGCTCTTGTACGGCGCGCGGCTTGCTGCGATCGTCAGCATCGTCGTAGTGGGCATCTCGGTCGTCATCGGGACGATGCTCGGCACGTGGGCGGGCTACTACGGGCGTCTTACAGATCACGTGATCAGCGGCATCGCCGATCTGGTTCAGGCGTTTCCGGCGATCGTGCTCAACATTGCGGTCCTCGCGCTGGTCGCAAGACCCGGGCTGATACACCTGATCGTGGCCCTCGTGGTGAACGGGTGGGTCCTCTACGCCCGCCTGGCACGAGCCGAAACACTGACGTTGCGGGAGCGCGAGTTCGTCGAAGCTGCGAGGGCGCTCGGAGTTCCCACCCGTGACGTGTTACGGCGACACGTGATCCCAAACCTCCTCGGGCCGCTCGTGATTCAAGCGACGACCGGCCTCGGGGTGGTCATCCTGGCCGAGTCGACTCTCTCTTTTCTCGGCCTAGGCCCTGGAAAGGCGGTGTCCTGGGGAGCTCTTCTCGATCAGGGAACGAGCGTTCTCTTGCGGTTTCCTCATGTTGCGCTCTTCTCGGGTGGAACGATCGCGTTCACCATCCTCGGCTTCAACTTGGCCGGCGACTGGTTGCGCGACCGACTCGACCCGCGCCTTCGATAGCCATGCCCGAGCTTCCAGACATCGAGCTCTACCTGCACGCGCTCCGCCCACGGGTAGTCGGCGAGGTCCTCCGGGGCGTGCGTCTGGCGTCGCCGTTTCTGTTGCGGAGCGTCGACCCGCCGGTCGAGGAAATCGCTGGTAAACGGGTCACCGATGTTCGGCGACTCGGAAAACGGATCGTCTTCGTGCTCGAGGAAGATCTCTTCATCGTGTTGCACTTGATGATCGCGGGCAGGCTCCGCTGGAAAGCGGCCAGCACGAAGATCCCGGGGAAGCTGGGGCTCGCAGCGTTCGACTTCGACGTCGGAACCCTGCTCTTGACGGAGGCGAGCAAGAAGAAGCGGGCGGCTCTGTACTTCTGCCGAGGGGAAGCCGCTTTGCGCGCGCACGACCCCGGAGGCGTCGAGCCCCTCGAGATCGACCTCGGGGCGTTTCGCGACGCGTTGACCGAACGTAACCACACGGTGAAGCGGGGCCTCACCGATCCGCGCATCTTTAGCGGGATCGGGAACGCGTACTCGGATGAAATCCTTCATCGGGCGAAGCTCTCTCCCTTGATCTGGACGCAGCGTCTCAGCGAAGAACAGCTGGAGCAGCTCCACGACGCGACACGCGAGGTGCTCCGCGAATGGATCGCCCTCCTTCAAGAACAGAACGCGGACGGGTTCCCGGAGAAGGTAACGGCGTTCCGACCCGAGATGGCTGCGCACGGGAAGTACGGTGAGCCGTGTCCCATCTGCGGAGACCCTATTCAGCGGATCGTGTTCGCCGACCGGGAAACCAACTACTGCGCAACGTGCCAAACCGGCGGCAAGCTGCTCGCCGACCGTTCGCTTTCGCGGCTTCTGAAAGGGGACTGGCCACGGTCCCTCGAGGAGCTCGAATCACTGAAGCGGAATTAGGCGATAGTGTGGGGGATCAACCACGGGGCCACCACAGGGTGGTGGGGTGGGACAAACTGAGGCCGGTATCCTCCTGGAATTAGTAACTTAATTCCCTTCCTTGTAACTGATCTTTTGTTCAGTATACTGAGTGGTCCCATGACTTCTGGGACTGTCGAAGCGGAGGTGATCGAGCTCGAGGCGACTCTTGGCTCACGCTTTCCGCCTCGGGCGCAGTTGATCGAGGTGTCGGGGCAGCACGCATGTGCGCGGACGACCACTGCGGTGTCATGCGTGATCCATGCACAGGCGCGCAATGAGCTGGTGGCTTGGGTGCAACCGAAAGACGGCGCGCTCTTTCCTCCCGACCTCGCTTCGGCCGGCGTGGACCTCGATGTCTTCGTCGCGATTCACGTGCCCCGTCATGCAGGTCCGTTTGCGTTGGTGCGCGCTGCCGAATGGCTTGCGCGATCGGGCACCTTTGGATTGACGGTTGTCGACCTCACCGATGCGCTGCCACCAGGGTCTTCGGTCAATTGGCAAGGGCGTCTTCAGGGCGTGTTACGCCAATATAATGGGCGGATCCTCTTACTCACCTCGAACGCTTGCGAAGAGCCTTCATCCGGTCCTTTGGTGGGTTTGCGTGTCGAGCCACGACGCGGTCCTTTGCATGCGGGTCACTTCGAAGTTCGTTCTCGCATCCTCAAAGACAAAGTCGGCCTCACCACCGAGCTCGCCACTGACCTCGCATGGACGAAACCGATTGCACCGGCAGGTCTGCGAGGTGCCTCATGAGGCGAGTGACTTGCGTTCTTTTGCCAATGCTTCCGATGCAGATCCTGCTTCGACAAAAGCCCCATTGGCGCAATGCACCCGTCGCCGTCGTCGACGATGAGGGGTCCCATGGCCGCATCACTCATCTCAATGGGCTCGCGCGCAAATGTCGGCTTCGCATCGGCATGCGCCAAACCGTGGCGCGTGACTTGGTCCCCAATCTGCACACCGCCGTCGTGTCACCCGACGAAACTTCGGCAATCACACAAGAGCTGATCGCCTCCCTTCAAACCTTCTCGCCAAGAGTCGAAGCGATCGACCAAACCGGCGCATTCCACGTCGATCCAGAAGGCCTGCGTCGCCTCTATGGTGGCTATCGCAATTGGGCTACCTGCATCCATCACTATTTACGAGCCCGGCATTGGCACAGCGCGGTGACGGTGGGCTTTCATCGCTATCGAACGCTCGCGGTCGCCATGCTGAATGGCGGGGTCACAATCCTCGAAAGTCCCGACCAAGAACGAGAGCAATCCGACAAAACCCCACTTGGCGAGTTCGATTTGCCTGGAGACATCTGCGAAAACTTGGCCGCTTTGGGCATCGAAACCCTCGGTGACTTTTTGGGGTTGCCTGCAGGTGAGCTTCACAGTCGGTTTGGTGCGGAGGCAAGCGCACTTCACGACCTGTTTGCTGAGGGCTTGCAGCTTCCGATTCAGGCCTCTGCATTCGATGAGCCATCGCGAATCTCGTTCCAAGTCGATCCGCCCGATGACGATCAACATCGGTTGTTGTTCGCGATCAAAGGCGCCCTCCATTCGCTTCTTCATCAGGTTCGAGCACGCGGCGAGGCCGTCGAGTCGCTCGAGCTTTCGCTTCACTTAGAGCGGGCCCCTCTTCACGAAGAGCACATCGAGCCCGCTTCGCCAACATTGGATTTGATGATGTTGCTCGAGCTCATTCGACTTCGTCTCGGCGAAGTGGAGCTCGGGGGCGCAGTCGAAGAGGTGGAGATCCTCACGAATACCGTCCGTGCACGCGCCGAGCAAGCTTCTCTCCCAGGGCACCAGTCCGCGCGCGACATGGGGGCCGCACACCAGGCGCTTGCGAGGATTCGCGCGGCCTATGGGGAGCAATCGGTCACCAAAGCATCCCTCCGCGAGGCGCATTTGCCAGAGGCGTCGTTTCGTTGGGAGCCGATTCAACGAGCCGAAACACGCACAAACACGTCCTCGGAGAAGCCCACCATGATTCGCCGCGTCTTCGCCCAACCAAAGCCACTGCCTCCTCGCAAGCCCAAGGAGCCCGAAGCGGGGCCATCACTGTTGCAAAACCAAGCCATCGAGCATTTGTACGGCCCTTACCGCGTGAGCGGCGGTTGGTGGAAGCGCTTGGTCGAGCGCGACTACTACTACGCCGAAACCGACCACGGAGACTTGCTTTGGCTCTTCTATGATCGACCTCGCAAGCGTTGGTTCCTGCACGGAGTGCTGGATTGAACGTGCCATGGGCACTTATGTTCCGTTGTGGGTCAAGACGAACCACAGCTTCTTGGAAGGCGCGTCTTTCCCCGAAGAGCTGGTCGAGCGCGCGCATGCACTCGGGCTCCCCGCCATCGCCATCACCGATCGAGACGGCGTCTACGGGCTGGTGCGTGCGCACATGCGCGCCAAAGACCTCGGCGTGCGTATCATCACCGGCGCACAGCTGACGCTCGACATCGACGGATACGCGCATCACGTCATTGCCCTTGCAAAGACACGACGCGGTTATGCCGATTTGTGTAGGGTGTTATCGCTTGGACATGCTCGGTGCGAAAAGGGGCAGTCTCGCGTTCACGCTTCCGATATCGAGGAAGCGCACGATTTGTTTTTTCTTTGCACGACGCCCGAATCGCTACGCGTATTGCACCGGAGTCATCGACCTTCGTCTTTGTTTGCCCTTTGCACCCGTCACCTCCGAGACCACGAAAGGCCAATGGAACGCGCCCTTCGCGACGTCGCCCAAGAGCTCGACGCGCGTGTGGTTGGCGCCAACGAGGTGCTCTATCACGAGAAGGTCCGACGCCCTCTCCAAGACGTTTTAGCCTGCATTCGTGCGGGGAAAGTATTGTCGGAGGCAGGGCACACGATTCGCGGAAACGCCGAGCACGACCTCAAGGCAGCGGAGCAAATGGCACATGTCTTTGGCGATGATCCCGACTGTTTGGGACTCACGCTCGACATTGCCGAGCAGTGCAGCTTCAGCCTCGACGACATTCGTTATCGATATCCCGAAGAGCACCTTCCGAGCGACCAAACCGAACAGAGCTGGCTTCATGAGCTCACCTATCAAGGCGCGCGCAACCGCTACGGAGGCAACGTTCCTTCCGACGTTCGTTCACAAATCGAACGCGAGCTCACGATCATCCGGCGTCTCGATTACGGTGGCTACTTTCTCACCATGTATGAAATCGTGCAGTACTGCCAGGAGAGCAACATCCTCTGCCAGGGGCGTGGAAGCGCGGCCAATAGTGCGGTGTGCTTCTGTTTGGGCATCACTGCGATCGATCCGGTTCGAATGGACCTTTTGTTCGAGAGGTTTCTGAGCGTCGAACGCGCCGAGCCACCCGATATCGACCTCGACATCGAGCACGACCGCCGAGAAGAAGTCATTCAACACGTCTACGAAAAGTACGGACGACGCCATGCAGCCATGGTGGCCAATGTCATTCGATATAGGATCCGTTCGGCGGTGCGTGACGTAGGCAAGGTGCTCGGCCTCCCGCGGACCGATCTCGAAACTGCCTCACGGTTGCTCCGCCATCGCGACGATGTCCTCAACCCGGAGCTTCTACGCGAAGCAGGGCTCGAAAAGGACGCTCCAGCAACTCATCATCTGTGGTCTTTGGCATCGCAAATCCTCGATTTTCCAAGGCATTTGTCGAT
>JAPUKT010000209.1 GCA_027295555.1 Deltaproteobacteria bacterium | reverse complement strand
CTGCTGTTTCCTGGCTGGCGAACTAAGGACGAAAGCGCGGCGTAGCAGCACAACGAAATCGCTTTACGGGCCACCGCTTCCTAGAGGTCTGCGAGGAACGCGCGACACGGGCCACGCCAATCAAGGCTGTGAACAGTCGATCGTAGGCGTGATGGTTGTCCCCCGACCCGTGTATGAAGACGAGGGTCGGCCCCTCCCCCGGTTCCCGCCGGAAGCTGACGTTGCGGCCATCGACTTTGGTCGCCTCTACCATGCGAGCGCTTCCTCGCTGACGCTCGTCACGTCTAGTGCTCGCGTTCGCGATCGATGCCCGGGTGCGTCGGATCACCCGGCTCGTGCCGTGGGTTCGCCGTCAGGTATGTCCCGTCTTTGCCCGGGATCGAAAGGAGTGTTTCTTTGTCGTAGAGGAAGTGCTCGCGACTCGTGGAAGGCGGCATGTGCAGGCCGGTGTCCATACGAATCGCATCGCAGGGGCATGCTTCGACGCAGTAACCGCAGAAGATGCATCGCAGCTCGTCGATCACGAACACTTCGGGATAGCGCTCGTAGCCGTAACGCGGGTCATCCGGCTCGTACTCCGCGGCCTCGATGTGAATGCACTGGGCCGGGCATGCCGTGCTGCAGCACAGGCACGCGACGCAGCGCGGCGAGCCGTCGGAGCGCTGGGTCAGTCGATGAATGCCTCTGAAACGCTCGGGGTAGTCGCGCTTCTCCTCGGGGTACTTCACCGTGTCGATTTCCTTCTTCGCAGACGGGCCGAAGGTGTTCTTGAAGAACCGCCCCATCGCGAACCCGAGGGCTTTGGCCACTTCGGGCACGTAGATCTGCTCGGCGACCGTGCGTCCTGGCTTCTTGATGACTTTGACCGTGACTGCCATGCGTGACCTCAGAGCTTGTCCAGGAGGGCGACCCACTTCCCGAGTGCCCCCGAAAGAATGAACACCCCCATGAGCAGGATGTTGAGAAGAGAGAGCGGCAGGAGCCCCTTCCAGCAGAGCTTCATGAGCTGATCGTATCGGAACCGCGGCATCGTCCAGCGAATCATCAGCTGGAACCAGATGAACACGACTATCTTGAGGAGGAAGAACAGCACCTGGATCGCGATGACCACCCAGTGCGTGAGCGGCACCACGATACCCGAGGCCATGAACGGGAGCCTGAAATCGAACCCGTCTCGGTAGAGGAACGGAACGTCCCAGCCACCGAAGAACAGGATCGATGCAATCGCCCCAAGCGCGACCACCTCGACGAACTCGCCCATGAAGAACATGCCGAACTTCATCCCCGAGTACTCGGTGAGGTAGCCACCGACGAGCTCGCTCTCACCCTCGGGGAGGTCGAACGGGATACGCTTGGTCTCGGCGATGGCCGCCGTGAAGAACATGATGAACGCAAGCGCCAGCAGCGGATTGAAGATGCCCCAACTGTGCTCGTGCTGCCACATCGCCATGTTCTCGAGACGAAGCGAGTGATAGACCATGAACGCGGGAACCAGTGTCAGGCCTAGCACGACCTCGTAGCTCACCATCTGGCTGGCGGCGCGGATGCCGCCGAGGAGCGAGAACTTGTTGTCGGACGCGTACCCTGCAATCGCGGCCCCGATGATCCCGGTGCTGGCAATCGCGAAGATGAACAGAATGCCTACGTTGAGGCTCGCAACCTGCATCGGAATGGCGGCGCCGGTAATCTCCCCGGTCCGCGGGAGCACCTCAGTCAGGTGGCCGTAGTACATGACGCTGGCGAACGGAATGACCGCGAAGGCGGCAATCGCGGGAACCAGCGCGATGATGGGACCTGCCGCGAAGAGGAGCTTGTCGGACTTCGGCGGCACGAAGTCTTCCTTGAACATGAACTTGAGCGCGTCCGCCAGCGGGTGGAGCAGCCCGAGGAGCATGATCTTGCCGTTGTTGCGGACGATCATGCCCTGCACGCCGTAGCCTACGCGAAGCAGGATCGATGCGGTCCCGAAACCAACCAGCGTCATGTTGAGCGCAGCCGTAGAAATCGGCAATGGATTCGCTCCCCGAAAAGCGACCCAGGTAACCGCCACCAACGCGATGATCGCAACGATGCCCGTGAGCGCAAAGCCGCGCCACATCGGCAGCCGCGCCTTGTCGATGAACGCCACTGCCAACGGCGGGAGCGGGATGGCTGCTCGGCTTGGGCCTAGGCGATCTTGGATCATCGCGCTCTGCCGCCGCTCGGCCCAAATCAAAACCGGAGCGAACAGGCCCACCGTGATCACCAAGACGAAGAGGATCTTGAGGATCGAGGATACCACCAGCATTTGCGTCGTCATTGCGCCGCCTCCACCTCGATCGCGAGCCCCTCTCGCAGCGCCTGAATGTCTTTGAAGCCGAGGTCGTGACCGAGCTGACCGGCGAGCGCGGCGATCGCCTTCCAACCTGGCTCGACTCCCGCGGGCGGGTGAAGCACCGGCTTGAACGCTTGCGCCATGCCCTTCTCGTTGACGAAGCTACCCTCGATCTCGAAGGTGTCGGCCACGGGAATGGCAACCGAGGCCACCGCGGGGAGTGCCCCGACGTGGGTGGTCAGCGAGACGACGGCATCGAGAGTCACGAGGGGCGCGAGCTCTTCGAGTTTTTCGGCAGTCGCCCAGCCGAGCGCAAGCACCCCTTGCACGGCTCCGCTCTGCACGTCCGTGAGCAAATCCGCGACCGTCTTGAGCGGGGCGCCCCCAGCCGCTTGGATCGCGCCCGCGCGGTTCGGGTTGTTGTCGTCGCTTCGAAGGATGTCGTCTCCCTCCCAGCCGCCGAGTGCAGCCAGGTAGAGCTGCCCTGCCCCGAGCGCCTGCGCGAGCTTCACCAATGCGAGGTTGTCTTCGGTAGTGTGCTGGGCGCTCAATACGACCGCGAGCTTCGATGCCTCGACGTTACGGAGTTGCTCGGCCGCCAACGCGAACGCTTCATCGTCGAGAACCGGCGTACGCTCCTCGCCACGCCCAGCGGTCGGCATGAGCAACCGGTCGGTGTCGTGACGGGTGTAGGTCATCATGCCGTCGTCGCACATCCAGAACTTGTTGACGTCCTCGTTGTCGCGAGGCCTCAACCGATAGACCTTGCCGTAGCGTGGGTCGTAATCGACGTGGGTGTTACAGCCCGTCGCGCACCCGGTGCACACACCGGCGCCGGACTTCAAGAACCAAACTCGAGCCTTGAACCGGAAGTCCGAGCTCGTGAGCGCGCCTACCGGACACACGTGCTCGGTCATCAGGGTGTACTTGTGATCGAGCTCTCGACCCGGGGCGAGGATGATTTCCATCCTGTCCCCGCGCTCGCGCATATCGAGCACGTGGTCTTTCGCGAGCTCGTCGCACACACGAATGCAGCGGGTGCACATGATGCACCGCTCGGCGTCGTACACGATGGTCGGCCCGAACCGGACCCCTTTGGGCTTATGCACCGGCTCCGTGAGCTTGCGCTTCAGCGTCCCTTGGTGCTCGTAGTAGTAGTCCTGGAGCTTGCACTCGCCCGACTGATCGCAGATCGGACAGTCGACGGGGTGGTTTAGAAGCAAGAACTCTTGCACCGAGGCTTGTGCGGTCTTCACCACCTCGCTGGTCGAAGAGACCTCCATGTCTTCGGCGGCGGCGAGCTGACAGGCGGGGTCGAGCTTCGGCTTGGTCGTCGGGACGTACTCGCCCCTCTCTTCGTCGAGCTCGAGCTGCGGCAATGCCATCTGCCGCCCGCTCGTGACGTGAACCAGGCACATCCGGCAATTGGCGGCGATCGAGAGCCCCGGGTGCCAGCAGTAGTGCGGAATCTCGATCCCGACGCGCCACGCAGCTTGTATGACCGTCTCGCCAGGCTCAAAGGAAATCTCACGTCCGTCTAACTTGAAGGTCGGCATTACCGGTCACACTCGCCACCGATCATGTTGATCGAGCCAAAGGTTGGGATGATGTCCGCGATCATCTCGCCGATGAGCATCTCGCGACACGCTGCAAGGTTGTACCAGCACGGAGGCCGAACGCGTACCCGGTAGGGTGTCCCGCTCCCGTCGGAAACGATGTAGAAGCCGAGCTCGCCATTGCCCCCCTCGGTGAAGCTGTAGACCTCGCCTTTCGGCGTCTGGAGGCCTTCCATGACGAGCTTGAAGTGCGCGATGGTCGCCTCGATGGTCGTGTAGACATCGCTCTTTTCAGGATAGACGATGAGCGGGTCGTCCACGTTGACCGGGCCGTCGTCCGGCATCTGCTCCATGGCTTGCTCGATGATGCGAACCGACTGCCTGATCTCCTCGAACCGCACCATGAAGCGGTCCCAGTTGTCCCCGTCCTCGCCGATCGGCACGTCGAAGTCGAAGCGGTCGTAGACCATGTACGGGTGGTCCTTGCGCACGTCGTAGGGAAGGCCGGACGCCCGAGCAACCGGACCGGTACACCCGTACGCAAGCGCGTTCTCCTTCGTCAGGATGCCGACGCCCTGCATGCGGTCGAGGAAGATGCGGTTGCGAATGAGCATGATCTCCGCTTCCTTTACGACTTTGTGCACTTCGGGGATCAGCGCGCGAAGGTCGCCTTTGAAGGTCGGGGTCGGGGGCTCCGCCATGCCGCCGATGCGCCCAAAGCTGTGAGTCATCCGCGCGCCGGTCTCTTTTTCGAGGACGTCCCAGATCCAGTCACGGACCTTGAGGATCCACAGGAACGGCGTGAACGCGCCGAGCTCCATCGCCGAGGCGCCGTTGCAGGTGAGGTGATCGGTGATACGAGAGAGCTCGCCCAAAATGACGCGGTAGTACTGGCAGCGCTCAGGGACCTCGATGCCGAGGAGCTTTTCGACCGCCAGCGACCACCCGACGTTGTTGAGCATCGGGGAGACATAGTTGAGCCGGTCCGCGTAGGGAAAGACCTGCGTCCACGTGCCACGCTCGCACGATTTCTCGAAGCCACGATGCAGATATCCGGGCTGAATGTCGACGTTGAGAATCGTCTCGCCGTCGAGGTCGAGGACCATCCGGACGGTGCCATGCATCGCGGGGTGCGACGGACCCATGTTCAAACGCATCGGCTCCGCGGGGAGCTCGAGCGCCGATTCTCCCTCCAGTAGCTCGTCGGCTGGTTCCATCTAATCCCCTGAGCCTTCTTCGGCGTTCTCGGACGACGCTGCCTCGGCTTGTGCCGCAGCTCGTTTCTTGGCCGCAAGTCGCTCCTGAATCTGTTTTGCGGCCTCGGAGTCGCTCAGCGTCCGACGCTGGCCCTGCTGCAGCCCGATGGCGGGCGACACCTGGTCGTCCCGTCCGGTAAGCCGAGCTTCCCAATCGATGCGGCCGAAGGGCACACCCTCTTCAATTCCGAACGGCGGAAGCTTGTCGATCTCCTCGACGTCCCGATAGGGAACCAACGGCTGCGTCCGATCGATGGGGTAGTCCTTGCGCAACGGGTGCCCCTCGAACTCTTCGTAGAGGAGAATCCGTCGGAGGTCGGGATGACCGCTGAACCGGATTCCGAACATGTCCCACACCTCGCGCTCGGCCCAGTTGGCCCCAGGCCATACGCTGCTCAGGGTGCCGAGCTCTTGGCCCTCGTCGATGCGGGTCCGGACCCGGATGCGCGCACCACCGACCGACGAGCGCATCAGCAACAGCACGTCGAAGCGGACCCCCTCGCGCTCGAGACGATCGATCGCGGTGAGATCGATGAAATGATCCATCTGGAGCTCGCCATCGTCTTTGAGGAACTGCGCGACCTCGACCCAGTCTTTGTCGGCCACGACGACTTCGTGATCGCCGAACGCATCGCTCGTCTCGAGCAGCCGTTCGCCAAACTGAGTGCTGAGCCGGTCGACGACCGCCTGGCTCACGAGCCACCCTCCCCGGTTCGCCCGGACGCACCCTCTAGGACTAGCCGGGGCGGAACGATGACAGGCTCGCGGTCGTTCTTCTGAATCTTTTCCTGGAGCAACATGAGCGCGTCGAGGACAGCCTCCGGGCGGGGGGGGCAACCGGGGATGTAGACGTCCACCGGAATCACCTTATCGACCCCGGGAATGGTGGCGTAGTTGTCGTAGAACCCGCCACACGCTGCGCACGTGCCGAAGGCGATGACCCACTTCGGGTCGGCCATCTGGCTCCAGATGCGCCGAACGACGGGGCCCTGACGCTGGCTGATCGTGCCGACCACCCAAAGAACGTCGGACTGCCTCGGGCTGAACCGAGGCGCCTCCGCGCCAAAGCGCGCGATGTCATAACGCGGGGCGGCTGTGGCCATGAACTCCATGCCGCAGCATGCCGTGACGAACGGGTACTGGAAGAGCGACCACTTGCGCGCCCACTGGAGCAGGTCGCTGAAGCGGGTGGTCACCGCGACCTCACCGCCGCCGCCGATGACCTTCAGGTCTCCCATTCGAGGGCACCCTTTTTCCAGGCGTACGCGAGCGTCACGCCGAGAACGACGAGGAACAAAATCATCTCGATGAAGCCGAACCAACCGAGCTCCTCGAAGAGGCTCGCCCACGGGTATAGGAAGACGGCTTCGATGTCGAAGACGACGAATAAAATCGCCGTCAGGTAGAATTTGATGCTCAGCCGGATGTGGCGCGCGCCCGTCGTCTCCGAGCCACCCTCGTAGGGAATCGCCTTCTCGGGGGTCATGTTCTTGGGCCCGAGGACCGTCGTGAGACCGAAGACTGCCAGGGCAACGATGGCGGCAACGCCGAGCATCAGGAACATCGGTAGATAGGCCGAGAACATACGGGAATCAGCTCCGAAAAAGGGCCGAGAGGCGGCGTTGGGTGCTTAGTATCAGCCTAACAGCGTGTCAATGAATGCGCCGGGTCCCCTAGGAGTAGGAGGGCACAAGCTGGAGGGATTCTGGTGGCTGTGCCATGGTCCGCGGCGGGGGATGCGGAAAGGTGTGAGAACCATGGCCGCTCTGCTGGGCGCCCTTTGGCCTGCTGGAGCGCTCGCTCAGGAGGCCGCCGAGGAGCGCTCCGGGATCGGCAGCGTACTCCGCTCGCTGAACGAGGACTTCAGCGAGAATGTGGTCGCTCCGATCGCCAACGTCCTCTTTTACGATCTGATCTTCTGGGACAACGGCACCGAGGACGAAGCGAAGCTCCCCTTCATCGTCCTTTGGCTCATCGTGGGGGCGATCTTTTTCACCTTGCGATTCGGGTTCATCAACATCCGGGCCTTCCGGCACGCGTGGGTAGTGACGGCCGGTCACTACGACAAGGCTGACGACCCAGGTGAGGTCACCCACTTTCAAGCGCTCTCTTCGGCGCTCTCCGCAACTGTGGGGCTCGGCAACATCGCAGGCGTTGCCGTCGCGGTCGCCGTGGGCGGACCGGGCGCCGTCTTCTGGATGATCGTCGCGGGGTTCTTGGGCATGTCGTCGAAGTTCGCCGAGTGCACGCTCGGCCAGATGTACCGGGAGACCAGCGACGACGGACACATCCTCGGAGGCCCGATGCGCTATCTGCAGCGCGGCCTCTCCGAAGTCGGCCTCCCGCGCCTCGGTCGGTTCCTCGCCGTCTTGTTCGCCGTCATGTGCATCGGTGGAAGCCTCGGCGGCGGCAACATGTTCCAAGCAAATCAAAGCTATGCGCAAGTCGCGTTTGTGCTGCCCTTTTTGGCGGGCGGTTGGGGAGCGCTCGCCTATGGCGTCATCCTCGCAATCCTGGTGGGCCTGGTGATCATCGGGGGCATCCGACGAATAGGTCGGGTGGCAGGGGTCGTCGTCCCGGCGATGGTCAGCATCTATCTGACGGCAGGGCTGTTCATCATCATCACCAACGCCGATCAAATCGGGCCTGCCGTCGGAAAGATCTTCGGTGAGGCGTTTGAGCCACAGGCTGGCTTGGGCGGCTTGTTGGGCGTGTTGGTGACCGGCTTCCGGCGCGCCGCATTCTCGAACGAAGCGGGCGTCGGGTCGGCTTCGATCGCGCACTCGGCGGCCGCCACCGACGAGCCCGTTCGCGAGGGTATCGTCGCTCTTCTCGAGCCGTTCATCGACACCATCGTCGTCTGCACGATGACGGGGTTGGTAGTGGTGATCACCGGAGCCTACGCGAGCGGCACCGAAGAAGGCGTCCTGATGACATCCAAGGCGTTTGCCACGGTCTTGCCCTGGTTCCCCAAGGTCTTGAGCTTGGCGGTATTCCTGTTTGCGTTCTCCACGATGATTTCGTGGAGCTACTATGGCGAGCGCTGCTGGACCTTCCTCTTCGGCGCCCGAACCTCGATCGTCTACAAGGTCATCTTCCTTCTGTGCGTCGTGTTCGGCTCCGTGCTCAAGCTAGGCAACGTCATCGACTTTTCGGACTTGATGATCCTGGGCATGGCGTTTCCGAACATCCTCGGAGTCTACATCCTGAGCGGCAAGATCAGCCGCGAGCTCAAGAGCTACTGGACCCGCTACCGCACCGGCCAGATGCAACCGGAACGCTAACTGCTAGGCTCGCCCCATGTCGGAGTTTTCTGCGAGACGAAAACGACTCCTCGAGGCCATCGGGGATGGCGTCGCCTGGTTTCCGTCCGCACCGACGGCAATCCGAAATCGAGACGTCGAGCACAGCTATCGGCAGGATAGTGATTTCTTCTATCTCACCGGCTTCGACGAGCCGGAGAGCGCCCTGGTGCTCACCAACCAGCACGAAAAGCATCACGAAATCCTGTTCGTGCGGCCTCGCAAGCGCGACCGAGAAATCTGGGACGGGCCGCGCGCCGGCGTCGAAGGGGCCGTGCAGGACTTCGGCGCCGATGTCGCGTTTCCCATCGAAGAGCTGCCAAAGCGCCTTCCGGACTACCTCGGAAACGTCGAGCGACTTCACTACCGACTCGCGCAAAACGGCGCCGCGGACGCCGAGCTCTTCGATTGCCTGAACCTGCTCCGACGTGGCGGCCGTCGAGGCGTGACGGCGCCCGAGGCCATCATCGATTCTTCGGCTCATCTTCACGAGATGCGGCTCCGAAAGACCGAGCAAGAGCTCGACACCATGCGCAAGGCCGCGTCGATCACCATGGAAGCCCACCTTCGCGCCATGCAGATCGCGCGCCCCGGCATGCACGAGTACGAGGTGGACGCTGAGCTGCTTCACGTGTTTCGCCAACACGGGAGCGAGCGCCCCGCATACGACAGCATCGTAGGCTCCGGACCGAACGCGACCATCTTGCACTACCGCGCGGGCAATCGCGTGATGAACGACGGCGAGCTTCTGTTGGTCGATGCAGGGTGTGAGTACGACTACTACGCCAGCGACGTCACTCGAACATTCCCCGTGAACGGCAGGTTCTCCGATGAGCAACGCGCGATCTACGAGGTCGTGCTCACTGCGCAGAAAGCCGCGATCAACGTGGTGAAGCCTGGGGTGTCCCTTCAGGATATTCACGTGGGCGCGGTCCGGACGATTACCGAGGGCCTGGTCGCCATTGGTCTCCTCGAAGGCGACGTCGATACCCTCGTCGAGGAAAAGAAGTACGAACCGTTCTACATGCACCGAACCTCGCACTGGCTCGGCATGGATGTCCACGACGTCGGTCGGTACTTCGTCGACGGGGAGCATCGAAAGCTCGAGCCCGGATTCGTGCTGACGGTGGAGCCCGGCATCTACATCGCCACCGACAACGAGGACGTCGAGGAGCGCTGGCGCGGCATCGGGGTTCGCATCGAAGACGACGTCGCGGTCACGGCATCGGGCTTCGATCTGCTGACCGAGGGCATTCCGAAAGAGGTCGACGAGGTCGAGGCGGCTTGCGCGTAACCGGCTGTCGCGCCGTGCCCCGCGGGTGTGGTGTGGTATGTCGCCGGGCATGGCAGACGACCTCACCATCGCTTTCGTGGGCGCCGGCAACATGGCGGGTGCATTGATCCAAGGCTTGATCCGCACGACGACGATCCCCTCGACGCACATCATCGCAGCCGACCCAGACCAAGCCCGCCTGGATTTGCTCGAGTCGGATCTCGCGATTCGCGTCACGCAGAGCAACGACGCTGCCGTCAAGAGCGCGAACGTCGTCGTGCTCGCGACCAAGCCCCAAGTGTTTGGTCAGGTTCTGCCCGGCCTGGCCTCCTCGCTCCAACCGGGGACGCTCGTCATCTCGATCGCCGCGGGGATTTCGACGCGAACCATCGAAAGGGTACTACCGGACGGCACGCATGTCGTTCGCACGATGCCGAATACGCCCGCCCTGGTCGGCGCGGGCGCAACGGCGGTGGCGGCCGGGGCATACGCCACCGACGAAGACCTCGCCCTCGCCCAGAGGCTCTTCGAAAGCGTCGGCATCGTAGTGCAGGTGCCCGAATCACAAATCGACGCGGTGACCGGCGTGAGCGGCTCGGGTCCGGCGTACGTGTTTGCGATGATCGAGGCCCTCCGAGACGCGGGTGCACGGGAAGGGCTTCCCGAGGCCACCGCTCTTCAGCTCGCTTCGCAGACCGTCCTCGGCGCCGCACGCCTCCTCCTCGAACGCGGAGAGGCTCCCGAGGCGCTTCGGCAAAAGGTGACGAGTCCAGGTGGGACCACCCTCGCCGGCCTCCAAGCCCTCGATGACAACGGCTTTCGCGACGCCGTACAAGGCGCGGTCCGAGCGGCGACGCGGCGCTCGGCCGAGCTTGGTCAAATGGCCGAAGGCTCGAACGACTAGGAACGTCTCAACCTCGAGCGCCGAAAAGCGCACTCCCGATCCGCACCGCCGTCGCGCCCTCGGCCACCGCCTGTTCTAGGTCGTGGGTCATGCCCATCGACAAGGTCCCGAGACCGTGGTCTTCGGCAAGGCGCCGCAACGCCGCAAAGCACGGCCGCGTGTCTTCGGGATCGTCGAAGTGCGGAGCGACCGTCATCAAACCCCGAAGCGCGACGCCCGGCAGTAGCCGCACGCCGTCCACCAGGGCGGGCACCTCTTCGGGCTTGCATCCCGATT
>JAPUKT010000208.1 GCA_027295555.1 Deltaproteobacteria bacterium | reverse complement strand
TGGCGCGTGCGCCGGCGTTCGGTTTCATCGATCGCGCGTTGCATCGAGTTGGTGATGCGGTCCGCGTACATGATCACCTCACCGCCCGCATTTCGTGACGCGCGTCCGATCGTTTGGATGAGCGAGCGGGCCGAGCGAAGGAAGCCTTCCTTGTCTGCGTCCAGAATTCCCACGAGCGACACTTCCGGAAGATCAAGACCTTCTCGCAGCAGGTTGATCCCGACGAGGACGTCGAACTCGCCTCTCCGTAAATCTCTAAGAATTTCAACTCGTTCCAGCGTATTTATATCACTGTGGAGATAGCGAACCGAGACGCCAAGCTCGCTGTAGTACTCGGTGAGGTCTTCGGCCATGCGCTTGGTCAACGTGGTGATCAACACGCGCTCGGCACGTGCAACGCGCAGACGAATCTCGCTCAACAGATCGTCGACTTGATGTTTCGTCGGCCGCACGTGGACGCGAGGGTCGAGGAGGCCGGTCGGGCGGATCACCTGTTCGACGATCACGCCTCCTGTGCGGTCGATCTCCCAATCGCCCGGTGTCGCGCTGATATGGATCACTTGTCCGACGCGTTCTTCCCATTCGCTGAACCGAAGCGGCCGATTGTCGAGCGCGCTCGGCAACCGAAACCCGTGCTCGACCAACGTCTCCTTTCGCGACCGGTCGCCGCGGAACATCGCTCCGAGCTGCGGCACTGTGATGTGCGATTCGTCGAGGATGACCAGGAAGTCGTCAGGGAAATAGTCGACCAACGTGGGTGGTGGTTCGCCTTCTTTTCGACCTGATAGGTGTCGGCTGTAGTTCTCGATACCGTGGCAGAACCCCATTTGCTCGAGCATCTCGAGGTCGTAGATCGTCCGCTGCTCAAGGCGCTGTTTTTCGAGCAGTTTTCCCTCGGATTCGAGCTTGGGAAGCCATTCGAGGAGCTCCTCCCGGATCGACTCGATCGCGCGTTTTCGGTGCTCGTCGGGGGTGACGTAGTGGCTCCCAGGATAGACCCCGTAGTGATCCAGCTCCTCGAGGACCTTGCCCCTCGTGGGGTCGATCTCGACGATGCGTTCGATCTCGTCGCCCCAGTACTCGATGCGGACCGCCAGGTTCTCCGAGTGCGCCGGGAAGATCTCGACGACGTCACCTCGGACGCGGAAGGTGCCTCGATGAAAGTCGATGTCGTTGCGTTGGTATTGGATGTCGACGAGACGGCGGAGCAACCGATCGCGTCGATATTCCTGACCGACCTCCAAGTTGATCAACATCTCTTGGTACCACTCGGAGGAGCCGATGCCGTAGATGCACGACACACTGGCGACGATGATCACGTCGCGACGCGAGAGAAGCGAACGTGTCGCGCTGTGGCGCATGCGGTCGACCTTGTCGTTGATGATCGCATCCTTCTCGATGTACGTGTCGGACGACGGGATGTACGCCTCGGGTTGGTAGTAGTCGTAGTAGCTGACGAAGTACTCGACGGCGCTTTGCGGAAAAAGTTCGCGCATCTCGCTGTAGAGCTGCGCGGCCAGAGTCTTGTTCGGGGCGATGATCAGGGTTGGGCGCTTCGTGGTTGCGATGACGTTCGCCACGGTGAAGGTCTTCCCGCTCCCGGTGATCCCGAGCAGGACCTGGTGCGGCTCCCCCCGCTCGAGTCCTTCTAGCAGCTCGGCAATTGCCGTCGGCTGGTCGCCTTTTGGCGTCAATTCCGTGATGAGCTCGAGCTCCCGGGCCATGGGGGGAGGCTATCACCGCTTGAAAAAGGGAAAAGTCGCCGTACATGAGGCCCGTGGATTTCACGCGCTTTTGGGATCTGACGACTGCGACCGCGGCGAGCGCGGCCCGTCCCAACTTCGGCAATGTTCACTTCAAGCGCACGAAGACGCCCGAGCAGCCACTCGAGCTTTACGAATTCGAGGTCTGTCCGTATTGCCGCATCGCACGCGAGGCGCTCTCGGCCCTGAGCCTCGATCCGATCATCTACCCCTGCCCGAAGGGAAGCGGCCGCTTTCGCGAAAAGGTCAAGCAGGAAGGGGGCCGCTATCAGTTCCCGTACCTCGTCGATCCCAACACCGGGGTTTCGATGTACGAGTCGGCCGACATCGCGGACTATCTCTTTCGTCAGTACGGCGACGGGCAAACGCCTTGGTTCCTCCGGCAACGAGGCTTTGCCGTGTCGACGTCGATGTTGGCTTCGGGTTTCCGGCCTCAAAGGGGGCGTCGCGCCGTGCCTTCACGCGAACCGGAAAAACTCCTCGAGCTCTACTCGTACGAAGGCTCGCCCTTCTGCCGCATCGCACGCGAGGCGCTCTGCGAGCTCGAGCTCCCGCATCAGCTCCGAAACGTTCCTCGCCGAAGCCCCGACCGCGACGCGTTCGTCTCGATCTCCGGCAAGATGCAGGTGCCCTATCTGCTCGACCCCAACACGGGCGCGCAGATGTTCGAATCCGAGGCGATTCGCCGGTATCTGTACGAGACCTACGCAACCAACGGCCACTGAGGAAAAAGGGGACTGTCCCCTTTTTTTAGCTGTTCGCGGCGGCGAACGCTTTGGTGAAGTCGACGAACGTTTGGACGCTCCCCGGCTCCATCGCGTTGTACATCGAGGGGCGAATGCCGCCGACCGAGCGGTGGCCCTTGATGCCGACCATCCCAGCCTCGGCCGCGTCTGCGATGAGCTTCTTCTCGAGATCCTCCGACGGTAGTCGGAACACGGGGTTCATCACCGATCGGGAGTCGACCTCGACCGGGCAGCGGAAGAAGTCGGGATTGCTGTCGATCATGCCGTAAATCATCTCGGCCTTTTCGCGGTTGCGCTTCTCCATTGCCGGGGCGCCACCCTGGGCCTTCACCCAGCGGAGCACGTTCCGAACCATGTAGACCGCGAAGGTGGGGATGGTGTTCTGCAGCGAGTTCCCCGCGAGAATCGTCTTGTATCGGAAGATGTTGGGGATCGTGCCCGGGCTCCGCTCCGCGAGGTCCTTCCGTAGGATCAGGACGGTGATGCCGGCGGGACCCAGGTTTTTCTGGGCTCCGGCGTAGATCAGGCCGAACTTCGAAACGTCGATCGGGCGCCACAGAATGTCGCTCGACATGTCTGCCACGAGCGGCACGTCACCCGTCTCCGGAAACTCGTGGAACTGCGTGCCCATGATCGTGTTGTTGGTCGTCATGTGCACGTAGGCAGCGTCGGGATCGAGCTCGAGGTCGGCCTGCTTGGGTACGCGGATGTACTTGCCGTCGACCTCGCCGGTGCCGGCTACGCGTGCCTGACCCGTGACGCGCGCTTCGGCCAGCGCCTTCTTGCTCCAGGTGCCGGTCATGATGTAGTCGACCGACCGGCCCGGGCCGCGGAGATTCAACGGTGCGAGTGCGAACTGACCGGTCGCGCCGCCCTGCATGAAGAGCACCTCGTGGGTCTCCGGGATGTCCAGGAGCTCGCGGAAAAGCGCCTTCGTCTCTTCGTGGACCTTGGCGTACGCCGCGCCCCGGTGGCTGTGCTCGACGAGGGATATCCCCGTCCCTTCGTGGTCGAGGAATTCCTGTTGGGCATATTCGAGGGCCGACAACGGAAGCGTTGCGGGACCTGCGCTGAAGTTGATTACGCGAGCCATAGGCGGCGGAGCCTAGCCCCGGCCCTGCGCGGCGCAAGGCACGCCATTTGTGCTATACGAACGCCCGACCTCGGGGTTGTAGCTCAGTTGGGAGAGCGCCGCGTTCGCAATGCGGAGGTCAGGG
>JAPUKT010000207.1 GCA_027295555.1 Deltaproteobacteria bacterium | reverse complement strand
GAGACCTGGCTCGCCGATTTCCGAAGTACGAGCGGTCCGACGGCGTCTACTACTTGATCGGATACACCCTCAACGAGACGGGTCGCCCAGAAGAGGCTGTCGCTGCGTGGCTAGCGCTGGTGTGCGGCAACAAGTACGAATACGAGCCGGACTGGCGCCCCCCGCCTCCGGGAGCCTCGGCGGCAGCGCAAGCCCAGTACCCGGCGCTAACCCTCAGTGGCCGACGGCTCGGCGCCTCGGTCGGCGGGATCTTCATCAACCCGTACAAAGACTGCGAGCCGATTTCGCCCGATGCCCGCTTCGTGAGCGAAACCTGGTTTCGAATCGGTGAGCACCACTTCGACGACTTCGGGGGCGAGAACGCGCTCGACCTCTCCATCGCTGCATACGACCGAATCCTCGAAAAGCCCGATGACCGCAACTACAACCTCGCGCTCTACAAGGTGGCCTGGGCCTACTACCGCGCGAGTCACTATCCCAAAGCGGTCCAGAGCTTCGCCCGGTTGGTTCAATGGTCCGACGATGCGGAGCGCGAGACTGGGCGGGCTGGATCCGAGCTACGACCCGAGGCGATCGACTACCTCGGAATCGCGTTCGCCTACGACGACTGGAACGAAAACCAAATCCCGGATCCCGTCGAGGGGAAGCGAACTGGCATCGAACGGATCCAGGATGGGGCACTGTTGCCGCAGGACCGTGCCTGGACGCCGGAAGTCTACTTCCAGCTCGGGCAGGTGTACTTCGATGAAGCCAAGTATCCGGAAGCGATTGCGGCGTGGCGGCTCGCTCTGTCGAAGTGGCCTAATCACCACCGCACGCCGGAGATCTTGAACGACATCGCAGTCGCCCATCAGATGCACAACGAGTTCGAGGAGGCGATCATCGCTCGCACGGAATTGACCGAATACGTGCAAGGAAGCCCATGGTGGACCGCGAACATGGACCGCCCCGCGGAGCAGCGAAACGCGGAGCAGTTGGCCGAGAACGCGCTGATCGTGACCGCCGTTCACCACCATTCCCGTGCCCAGCGCCTGCGGCAGCAGTGCGTAGAAGAGCGGAACGTGCGGCTTTGCCGGGACTCACAACGCGAGTACGCACTGGCAGCTGCGGCATACCGAGGATACCTCGAGCGCTATCCCAACAACCCTCAGGGCTACGAGCTTCACTACAACCTGGCCGACGCGCTTTATTGGTCGGAGACCTACGAACAGGCGGCCACCGAGTATGCCGAGGTCCGCGACTCGAACGTCGACGACGCGTACCTGGCCGAGTCCGCTCGCCGAGTTGTCGAGTCGTTGAACCGGATTTCGGATCGGGACATCGAAGAGGGCCGCCTCGTCATGCGAGATGAAGCGCCCCCGGTGACCGGGGAGCCGCCAACGGTGCACCCCGTGGCGATGCCAGAAACAGTGCAGCGCCTTGCGCGAGCGCGCGAGATCTACCTGAGCCGCATAAGCCCGAAGCGCGACACCGAGGGTGTCCGCCCCGCCTACGACTACAACAACGCGCTGCTGCTCTACTGGTACGGCTACTGGCCGCAAGCCAAAGCGCGCTTCGCCCGCATCTACGAGGAGCGCTGCTCCGGGCCGGAAGCCGACGCCACCGGGCAAGTCGCCTGGGAGAACCTCCGCGCCATGGCGGTGGCCGAGCAGGACTCCGAAGAGATTCGGCGGCTTGCGACCGACATCCAAGAACGGGGTTGCACCTTCTCCGCCCGCGCCGAAGCCATCGATTGCGGCAAGCCCGCAAACCGCGATAAGCCGATTTGTCGTGCTGGGGCCGACCTCAATGCGCTGGTCTACCAAGACGCACTCGAGGTCTACAAGAGCGCCGGGGAGGCCACCGACGCCGAACAGCAGCGGCTCTACGAGCAGTCGGCCACGATGTTGCTCAGTGCGGTCAACGCGAATCCAAACGACAAGCAGGCACCGATCGCGCTCGAGTACGCGGCGTTGGCGCTCGAGGCGACCAACCGCTATGAGTCGGCGGGAACTCTCTACCAGCGCATCATCGACGAGGTGGGGCCGCGCGAAGCCGAAGACGCCGAGGAGCAAAAGAGCCTCGATGCCATCTTGGCGAACGCGCACTTCAAGCTCGCGTACAACGCAGTTCGCTACTTCGACTTCGACCGTGCCGTCGAAAACTACCGCGTGCTCGCCGACTCACAGCGGTTCGCGAAGTCGACCGACCCCGCAGTCCAAAAGCAGCGAGCGAATGCCCTGGTCAACTCGGCGATCATGCTCGAGCAGCTCCAGCAATACAAAGAGGCGACCAAGTACTATCGGCGCGTCTACACCACGGTGGACGACCCCGAAGCGAAGCGAGCCGCCCTCTTTCGGATCGCAGAAATGGCGTATCGACAGCAGCGCTACACCGAAGCGATCCGAGGGATGCGCGAGTTCATCAAAGCCTACGGGAATGACGGCCAGGCCGGCGACTTCGTCGTGCAGGCCCACTGGCGGATCGCGCAGTCGGAAAAGGCGCGAGGTCGCTCTCGAGAATATCGCGCAGCATTGGCGGATGTGACCAAGGGCTATGAGCGTACCGGACAACCGCCAGGATCGGTGGCTGCAGGGTATGCCGCAGAGGCTCGATTCATTCTCGCCGACGGCAAGATCGGCGCTTTCGAGAAGTTCCAGATCAAAGTCGGCAAGCCGCGAACGATGGGGGCATACGCCACCACTTTGGCGAAACGGATTGAAAAGGGCAGCGCCGAGGCCCAATCCATCGTCCAAGGGTATGAGCCGGTGCTCCAGTATCGCCGGCCACGCTGGACCATCGCGTCGTTGGTCCGCCAAGGCCGGACTTACGAAGTTCTGGCTCGCTCGGTCCTGAACGCGCCGTTCGTCATGCCGATCGACATGCAGAAGCAGCTGCGCAAGCTCGACGAATACGACCGCGAAGACATTCGACTCGAGGTCGAAGACCGGGTGCGCCAGCTGCTCGATGAAAAGGTCCGTCCGATCGAATGCTTTGCGGTCGCGCGTTACGCGCTGGCTGCCCGGGCTGCTCGCGCCGGCAGCCTCGACGATGAGTACACCCGCACTGCAATCGATCGCCTGCAAGCCTATGGCGACGAACGCATTGCCGAATGCATCGCCGAAGCGCAGGCTCGCGACGCCACCTTCCAGGGCTACACGCCGGGCGAGTTTACGCGCTCGCCGCGAGGCAAGCCGATGGAGATTCGACCGGGCATTGCACCCCCTGCTATCACCAAGGAGAACCAGTGATGCGTCTGGGGGTCCACACTGCGATGGGATTGGTGGCGATCATGTTGGTCATGTTCGCCGGGCAGGGCTGCAAGGGCGGAGGAGCGTCCGAGCCCGACGTCGAGGTCACGGCTGGTGGTGAGCTGCCTGGGGAGGGCGGCGGGCAATCGCCGGCGATGGGGTCTACTGATTCTGCCGTCCCCGCGGCTGCAAGCCCATGGGGCGCCACCCGCGCAGAGCAATGCCGTCGCCCCGCGCGCACTCCGATGTCGTCCAAGGCGCAAAAAGCGTTCGGCCGAGGTGTCGAAGCGGCGCAGGCCAACGACGTCGCCGCCGCTCAACAGTACTTCCAGGACACCCTCAAAAAAGACGCTCGTGCGTATCCGGCGCTCTACAACCTCGGCGTGTTGGCCGACCGCTCGGGTGACGAGCGCAAGGCCCTCGACTACTACCGGCGGTCGCTGAACGCGCTGCCGGACTACGAGCCAGCGGCGCGCGGGATCGCGACGATCGAGATCCGCCGCAGGGACGTCCAAGACGCCGTTGCGTCGGTAGAGGCAATCGCTCGGGACCATCGAACCAACCTGGAGATGCAGGCGCTTTACGCGGAAGTGTTGGTCGAGGCGGAGCGCTACGATGAGGCATGGATGGCCGCGAGGCGTGCTCTAAAGTGTGACGAGCGCTTCGTGCCCGCCCTGATCGCGTTGATCAAGGCAAGCCGTGCACAGGGACGTGACGAGCTCGCTGACTCGATCCTCGACCAGGCGATGGCCGTCGACGCAAACGTAGCCGAACTCTACTTCCTGACCGGCGAGAAGCTCAAGGGCGAGCCAGGTAAGCTGCGCGATGCGCTCCAGGCCTACGAGCGGGCAGTCCGGCTGCGGCCCGACTACGCCGAGGCGCGGATGGCCCTGGGGATTCAACTGCTGGCTGGTGGCAACTACGCCGAGGCTCTTTCCCACTTCCAGGCCGCAAAGAAGCTCGTGCCGACCCTGCCCGCGGTCCACGTCAACCTCGGGGACGCGTATCGAGCCTCCAAGCGGTGGACCGAGGCCCAGCATGCCTATCGACGGGCCCTCGAGCTGGAATCGAAGGTTCCTGAGGCTCATTTCGGCCTGGGGCTGCTGTATTTGTCGGCGGGCGGTGACTTCCCGGGGCTGGACGAGATCAGCGCGCTCGAAAGGTCGGTCGGCGAGCTCAAGACCTACCGAAGCCAGATGGGCCCGCGCCTGCGCCGTGACGATCAGTCCGAGGAATACTTGCGCGACCTCGACCGCATGATCCAACGTGCGAAACGTCGGATCGAGCGCGACAAGGAGCGCGCCACCCGAGAAGCCGCGCGTGGCGCGCGAGAGGAGGGGGGAGTCGAATGAAACGCTATGTATCCATGATGCTGCTCGCGCTCCTCGTGACCGCTCTCTTCGCTGCGAGCGCGTTTGCCCAGAGCAAGAAAAAGCGGCAACCGCGCGTCATCCAACTCGAGGAAATCGTCATCGAAGGGCGCGTGCAAAAGCCGAACGCGTTTTACATCCTCAACCGCTCCAATTTGGGCTATGGGGTGCTCGAGCTCCGTACGAGCTTCCTCCGTGAGGTCGTCCGAAGCGTACAGCAGGAGCCCTTCTGATGATCCCTGCGCGTGACAGATCTTCGGCCTCGGTCAAACGTCTCATGGAGACGGAGACGCGGAGTAGGGCGCGATGACTCAACCACAGAGTCCGAGGACGAGAACACGACCGGGCGCCATGACGATTGCCATGCAGGCCGTTACGGTGAAAAAGGGCGGCCCGAAGGTCCTTCGCATCGGCCTCTTCAAAGACAAGAAGATCGTCGAAGAGCGAATCGTTCGTCGCCGAGAAACGGTTTCGATCGGCACTGCGGCGAAGAATCATCTGATCATCAAGTCGGGCACGTTGCCTTCGAAGCTCGAGTCGCGCTTCGAGCTCTTTCAGCTGGTTGGCGACGACTACATTTTGAACTTCACCGGAGAGATGAGCGGCAAGGTGGCGCTGCCGGGCGGCGTCCAAAAGCTCGAACATCTCCGAGAAACGGGCGCCGCCCGAAACGCCGGGACGCACTACCAAACCAAGCTGGCCGACAGCTCCCGCGGCAACATCCGCGTGGGGGACTTCACCGTCTTTTTCGAGTTCGTGACCCCTCCGCCGATCACGCCGAAACCACAGCTGCCAGCGGCGGTTCAGCGAGGCCTCGCAAAGAACATCGACTGGACGTTCACGACGTGGGTGATCTTCTCCTACATGTTGTTTTTTGGGTTCATCGTCTTCATGGAGAACGCGGACTGGGAGGTCGAGAAGAGCGAACAGGAGGTGCCCGAGAGCCTCGTTCGGCTGATTTTCGAAGCGCCTGTCGAACCACCGGAAGTCGAAGAAGAACTGGGTGACGACGCCGAAGAAGAGAAGGCAAAAGAAAAGGAGGCAAAGACCGAGCGACCCGATAAGAAGCCCGACACGGGCGAGGCCAAAAAGGCTGTAATCAGCGCCGACGACCCGGCGGTCAGCATCGAGGCCCGCGCGCGGATCGCGCAAGCAGCGGCAGCCCAAGCCGAAGCGATGTTGCTCGGCGCCTTAGGTGGCGAGGGCGGGGCGCTCAGTGACGTGCTGGCTGGAGGCGCGGTGACAGGCAACGCGGCCGATGTGTTGGCGCAGGCCTCCGGTGTCGGCGTCGCAACCAAGAGCGCGACCGGGGCGCTCCGTACGCGTACCGGAGGCGGCAGCGGACAGCAGGCAGGACTCGGTTCGCTCAAGGCTTCGAAAGGGGCCGGCAAGGCTGCCAAAGAAGGCGCCGAGGTCAAAGAGCGCCAGGTCCGCGGCAACGTTGGGGTCCGCGGCGGTGGTGACATCGGCGGCAGAGGTGAGTTCGATGCAGCGTTGGTCCAGCGTCAGATCAAACAGCGCATCAGGTCGATCACGCGCTGCTACGAATCCGAGCTTCGGAAGAACCCTGGCCTCGCGGGCAAGGTCACCGTGACCTTCACCATTCAAGAACGCGGCAACGTGACCGGCGCCAAGGCCACCGAGAATACGACCGGGAGCCCCGCCGTCGCAGATTGCGTGACTCGAGCCATCAGCCGCTTCCGATTCAATCCGGGGCCGGACGGAGGCAGCGTCACGTTCCGCTATCCCTTTGTTTTCCAGCCTCAAAACTAGTTTTTTTGGCACTGCAGCATATTTGCGGCTTAACTGTATTGTAGGTGCATTGACTTGAGAAACGTGCCGCGTATAATCGGCGCAAGTTGGGGGGATCGTTGATGTTTAGACGGGTGGGGCCCGTTTTTCAGGGGTGCCTCGGCCTGTTATTGGCCGGGAGCGGGCTTGGTTACGCACTCGCGCAGGGCGGCGACGCGACCGTGGACGTCGTCAAAGTCGAGTCCGTCAACGCCGGAGCCGAACCGGCAAGCCTATCTCCGAAGCAGCAGGCACGGGCGG
>JAPUKT010000206.1 GCA_027295555.1 Deltaproteobacteria bacterium | reverse complement strand
AGGACATCCGCTCGGTCACCATCACCATCAAGATGCCCGCAGTCGTTCGACTGCTTCGCGCACTCGTCGGCCGGAAGCGCGCCATCAAGTTCTCGCGGATCAATGTGGCCCTGCGTGACGACTTTCGTTGTCAATATTGTGGCGACCGTCATCGCCTGCGTGGCCTGACTTACGACCACATCCTTCCGAAGTCCCAGGGTGGCAAAACCAACTGGGAAAACATCGTCATGGCCTGCTACCGCTGCAACGAAAAGAAGAGCCATCGGGCCCCTCAGCAGGTCGGCTTGCGGCTCCGTCGCGTCCCCGTGAAGCCCAAGTGGCTACCCGTAGTTGCCTTCCACTTCGATCCAGCCAGCTCCATCCCTGAAGCCTGGGCAAACTGGGTGTACTGGCATGGCCGCCTCGAGAGCGATCCTTAGGGCTCCACCCCCGGCTGGTTACGCTCCTTCGTGGGCTCAAAATAGGGCCTAACCCCGAGGCCGGTCACGAAGGCGAGAAGCACGGTTGGAAAGCGCCGTCGGGTCTTGTTGTATGAGAGGGTTGTATCGTTGAACCGTTCGCGTTCCACCGCGATTCGGTCCTCGATGCCTTCGAGCTGCACTTGCAGTTGTCGAACGTGCTCCCTCTGCGCGAGCTCGGGGTCCCGCCTCAGGCCGGCTAGCAGTCGTCCGAGAGCAGAGGAGAGCTCCCGCTGGGCGGCTTCGAATTGCCCGAGTTGGCTTGCGTCAGGCGCCGTCTCCAAGTTGAGCTGACCCACTTTGCCGCGAGCCTCCACGACGCTCGCGAGTGTTTCCGGGTCGGTGGCCCCCTCGACGGTTGCCACCAAGTCGAAAGCCAGATCGGCGCGTCGTTGGTAGACGTCCTCTACTTGACTCCACGCGTCCTCGACACGCTCATCGAGCCCAACGAGTCGGTTGTGGCTCCCGATGGCGGTTGCCACGAGCAACAGGAGCAGCGCGCCCAGAAGCCCGCATCCGATTGCGCCCTTGCTCACGTTCAGCTCAACTTGCCAGGAGAACTCGCCGCATTCGTTCGCCGATGAACTCGCGGACGATTGGATCCTGGGAATCCAGGAAGCTCTCGGGAGTACCCGTCGCGACCACCTTGCCGTCGTGGATGAGCACGAGCCGATCGCTGATCCTGAAGGCGGCCTTGAGGTTGTGGGTCACCACCACCGAAGTCACGTTGAGGCTCTCCTGCAAACCCAACAGCAGGCGATTCACCCGGGTCACGTTGATGGGATCCAAGCCCTCGGCTGGCTCGTCGTAGAACACGGTCTCTGGCCGTACGGCAACCGCGCGAGCCAAGGCGACCCGCTTGCGCATGCCGCCCGAAAGGTCCGCCGGCCACATTTCCTCGATGCCGGGCAGCCCCACTAGGGTAAGGGTCTCGGCTACCTGTCTTGCGATCTCCTCCTCGGGCATGTCCGTCTGCTCTCGGAGCGCATACGCCACGTTTTCGTAGACGCTGAGCGAGTCGAACAACGCCGATTCCTGAAACAGCATACCGATCCGTCGGCGAATCTGCGTCCATTCCTTTTCCGATGCGTCGGACACCACCTCGTCGTCGAACCGAATCGTGCCTGCGTCGATCTCGATGAGCCCCATCAAAGCCTTGAGCAAGATGCTTTTACCGGATCCGGATTCTCCGATGATGGTGACGACCTCCCCCTTGAAGATGTCGAGATCTAGTCCGTCGAGCACGACATTGCGACCGAAGACCTTCCGCACGCCTCGTACTTCGAACAGTGCCATGGCTTCGGAGGCTCAGCTTTCTTTCGGCGCCCAGGAGTTGCAGTAGCCGGCGGGGTTGATCGGACCTTGGACCAACGTGCAGGCTCCGCACTCGTTCTTGCGAGCGGGCCTGTAGAACTGACAGTTCGCACAGTCCTTAGCCTCGCCGTCCGGCGAGAGGTCTCGATAATTGAGGGCCGTCCGAAGTTGCTTCGCGGCGGTGCTGAGGCCGCTAGTATCCTTGCAGTCCAGCTCCTCCTTCGAGCAGCTCGCGAGTACGGCCGTGGCAGAGGCAATCACCACCAGGTGTACCCCCCCTTGAAGTACTTGAATTGGAAGCACTCGAAGCAACTCGCGTCTCGAAAGCGTCATCCTATCCTTCATGATCACTCCAGTATGGGGACTTCAGTCGCCGTTATACTACAGGGCGTCCGGAACTCCACGGAACCCCGCAAAGCGACTTCGTCGCCACGCGGCTGAGCCGTCGAGCGGTCAGTGAACGTCGCCCATCATTTTGAGGAACTGTTCGCTTTCCACCAGGCCGGTGATTCGCGAAGCTTCGGAGCCGTCGCTGTTGTGCAGCACCACGAACGGGAGCCCCGGTTGCTCGTAAGACTTGAGCAATGCCCACTCTTCGTCGGTCGCTTTGTCGATGCTCAAGTCGACCCGCACCGTCACGAATCTCTGCGCCTCGGCCACGACCCGTGGATCGCTCAGCACATCCCGCTCGATCTCTTGGCACGCGCCGCACCAGTCGGCGCCGAAATCGACCAGCATCGGGCGTTGCTCGGTGAGCGCGGTCTCCTTCCCAGTTCCGTAGTCCTCGACCCAAGTGATGTGACTGCCCGCGGGTAGCGCTTCGGCCCATCCAACGATTCCCAGCACACCGGCGACACACGCGGCAACGCCGAGGCCCTTGCGTATGCCGGTCCTCCGGGCGCCGCCCTTGAACGACAGGTGAATGGCTCCCGCAGCGATGCCCCCGACGACCAGGCCGGCCGCAATCGCGAGCCACGTGCCGTCGCGCACCCCCGGTCGCGGGTATGGAAAAACACCGCGCAGGTAGTACAGCGCGAGCGCCAGCATCGCGATCCCGAAGATGCTCTTGGTCCACTCCATCCACCGGCCCGACTTCGGGAGGGCTATCGCGAACGTCCCAACCCACCAGAAGAGTACGCCGATGCCGATCGCATAGATGAACAGCGCGAGGGCGCCGAATCCCACGTTGCCAGTCATGGCGACCCACGTCAGGAGAACCGCGAGCACCGGCCCCGTGCACGGCGCGGCGATCAACCCATTGACCAAACCCAACACGAAGGCTCCCCGGACCCCGAAGCCACCCGCTTGCGCGAGGCGGTTCTGTGTCCCCGAAGGCAGCGCGAGATCAAAAAGACCAAACATGCTGAAAGCCATCAGTGTGAAGAGCGCGGCGAGGCTCCCGACCACCCAGGGGCTTGCGAGCGCGCTCCCGAACGCGTTCCCGGTGAGCGCCGAGAGGACACCGAGGGGCGTGAACAGCGCTGCGATGCCGAGCACGAAGGACGTGGACAGTAGCGCAGCTTTTGCACGGCTCTCCGCCTGCCGTGCTCCGAAGACGCTGACCGTGATCGCGATCATCGGGTACACACACGGAGTCAGCGAGGTCGCCATCCCTGCTACGAAGATCAGTCCCAAGGCCCCCACGTAGCTCCCGCCCTGCAGGGCATCGGCGAATGGCGTCGTCAGCTGCGAAAGCGTATCGGCGGACGCTCGCAGCCCCGGCACAAAAGCCGCGACGAACGCCGCAATGCCCACCCAAGCGGTCCTGTGCATGACCCCAATATGGTGCTCGTTTGGTTGACCGTCCACGAACCGGGGACGTAGCCTCTCGTTGGGAAGCACTTTGCCGCTACTTTTTCTGTTGTTCATCACTTTTGCGACCGGGGCCCTCGCCGCCCACGCTGGGCGCGAGGAAGTCCGTCATAGCGCCGACCCCATGTGGCGCATGGAGGCCTTCTTGGCGTACGCGCTTTTCGTCGGGTTGGCTCTGATCCCAACAGCGCTCTACTTCTACGTATTTC
>JAPUKT010000205.1 GCA_027295555.1 Deltaproteobacteria bacterium | reverse complement strand
ACCGGCAGGAGCTTCTGCTTCAGGTGCAGGGCAACAGGCCCCTTCAGATCAGTGGCCCAGGTGTCGAAAAGTTCGTCGGTCACCTTCGTTACCTCAGGCGACTCGCCGGTCTGTTTTGCTGTGGTGGTCATTGGCTTGTCTCCTCTTGTGCAAATGTGACGACCTTGTTCTTGCCCGAAAGATCGAGCACGAACCGAAACCTTCTGACAGGAACTGCGACGCTAGCTCCCGCGAGAGCCGGTCGCGCCAGGATAGGCGGCACGAGCCCGCTCCACACGCTGTAGCGAACCTGACGCGTTTCGTACTCGTCGGGTCGCGCATGCTCCAAGCCCCAAGCAGCGAGAATTTCTACGACTGGCGACGCCGCGATTCCATGCTTGTGTTGGTTCGGTGAATAGCCCGCGTCGATCGCGGTCCAGGCTCCTCGGGGATCGAAGTTGAAACTGCCGCCCATGAGGGTGAGCACATCGAACGGTTTTGCCGTCAGTTCATCCTGCTGCTGATCCCAAAGGGCAGCAATGCCGCGTGTCTTGATATCGCCCACACGCTGGTTCTTCTTTGGTTTCTCGCGCGTGCCGCGCAACATGGCGCACGCGATGCTGTGGGCTGATCGATTGCCCAAATAAAGCTTGAACTCATCGCGGCTCGAACCATCGGCCCAGTGACCAAGATCGATGGGATGTCGTTGACTGGATTCGAGTCGAATCGGCAACGCCATCCGGTCACCCTCGCGGTTCGGGAACGATTCCGAGAGTCTCAGGTTCTGGGACGCCCCTGAGTCCTCTTCATCGTGGTCCTTCGCCGATGAGGCCTTCTTCTTGGTTAGCGGCTCGCTGTACCCGATGGGTGCGCGGCGGTGAATCTCGGCTTCAGCGAGAAACTCCAGCACAACCTCGAACGGGCTCCTGTTGCCGTCCGCGCGCAGCATGAAGCGCACGCGGGACTCGTCGCTCCAGTCGAACCCACCCTCCGCGTCCCCGCACAGGACGTCGGCGGCTTCGAGGAAACCCAGACACGCGAAGACCTGGCCGGGATTGAAGAGGTCAACCGGGATGGAGGTCTCGGCCATCACGCACTCTCCCTTGCCGGGTCCGCGTCAAGAGCATCGTTGTCGCGCGATGCCTGCAGGTCCGACGCGCGCAGCAGTGCTTCCCACCAGGACAGCCCCCACGGCCCCCACCGTTTCTGGAGCCGTGCGAAACGCAGGGCGACGTCCCTCGCTCGCTCTTCGAGGGCGGATGGCGGGGTGTCCTCGCAGCCGTTTACGCTGATGACGGGGCGTGCGAAGCCGTGATGAGCCGCGATCAGGTGGAGCGCGAGATCCTGGAGATCGTTGGGTAGCTTGAGAAGCTCGTCGTGTTTCGCGGCGACCTTAAGAGATCCGAATTCGTGACGATAGCCATCAAGCCGCGCCTGGTTTATCGGACCAAGGGTCTTCGCGTAATCGCCGTCGGTTGGCGCGTTGAAGGCCCGCTGCCACCGCTTGGCCCGTTTCCCCTCGTCATGCAGGCGAGCCGCGATTGCGAGCATGTCTGTGTAGCCCTCCGGCAGCCCGAGCCGCCCTGCGAGCTCATGGGCGCGACACTCCGCCCATCGCCGATGCGTGTCAAGCAACTGTGGCTGCCCCGCGGATCGGTCGTCTTCCGTCGCAGCGTCGTGGAGCCATTTCTCGACGATCAGCCAATGGCTCGGCTCGCGATCTTCGGGCATCACGGTCGCGAACCGCAATCGCTGTTTCCACCGCTGTTCAACGTCGCGGAACTGCTCGCTATCGGCGTCGGCAACTCGCACGCGGAACCGAACCACCGGTTCGTTGTCGACGGTTGAGAGCCACGACTCTCCATCGTCGACGGTGCCAGGCGGGTCTTCCGCTTTGTGATCGAGGAGTCCATCATCGTGCAGCCCCGCAATTCGGACATCGACAACAAGCGTCGCACCAGCAAGATTGCGCACCAACTCGTCCTTTCTTCTCTTGTTGGCCTTTTTGTCGTCACTCTCGAAAACGAAGTGTTCCAGCGAGAGGACAACCCGCACATCGCCTGCGCCGCTGAGTGCAACGGCCGCCACGTCTCCCTTCCTAAAGTGAGAAGTCTCGCTGCTCGCCTCCTCCGTAGGCTCGGTCGATATCTGACCGTTCGATGCTCTAAGAAGGGCCTTCGCACGAGCAGTCATCCATTCGACAACGCGGTATGTCTCCGTCTCCAGTCTCTCGCTCGCATGCGGCGGGGCGGCCTCGAAGTAGGCCTCGATCTCTTTGTTCGTCGCCGCGTTTCCCCGGGTTCGCACGGGAAGATGCGTTCGCCAAACGACGGCTGTTTGCCGGGCTTCATTGATCCAACCCCGCAGCCAAGGGGCAATCTCGGGTCGCCCGGTGTGCTTCTTGAGCGAGGTCATCGACCAGGCTTCGACCAGCGCCCGCGACAGCGCCGGTCGGAGCGGAGCGGGTGTGGTCGCGGCATCAAGAATCGCCTGCAACTCCGGGTTCGCTTCGGCGCTGAGTTTGAGTGAACGAATCGCTCCTGGGCTTGCGTCGACGGTGCCATCCTTGCACGGCAGACGGTCTAGCACATCTGACCGTGCGACCCACGCCTCGTAGTCTGCTACCGCCTTGGATTCCCCCTTCGTTCGGTCGCTCGGGACCTTGCTCAGGGCCTCTTCGGGCTTCTGCTGAGACTCGTTGAGGACGATCACGTTAGCGGCGCCGTCGCCGCGCCGATTTACGCGCCCCAGCCGCTGTACCATGCGCTCCCAGGCGACGAGATCCGACACCATGTGGTCGGCGTCGAGGTCGACACCCACCTCGCCTGCCGAGGTTGCAAGAACGAAGGCGGGTCGCATCGGCGCTACCTTGGTACCCGCGATGAAGCCGAGCTTCTTCAGCCGCTTTGCTGCGTCTTCTCGCTCGAACACCCGTCGCCCGCCCACAAACAGCTCGGTGTCCACTTTGACCTCGGGAGTCCCTTGCTTCTTGTCGCCTCGTGCGAGTTTCTCGATAGCTTCCTTCGTGTCCGCCGCGTCCTTGCGCTTGTGGCAGAACACAATGCATCTCACCGCGCTTGCTCCTTTGCCGGATAGCTTCCACGCCTCTTCGGCCAGGGCGTCCTTCAACTTCGTCTCACGATCGAGCGGATGTATGGTGAGGCGTTTCCTCGCGTCGAGCCGTTTTCTCGGGACGCTGCCGGGCTTTAGATCCGCTTCTGTCAGTCCAAACGGCTTGTCCGTGCGCGTGCGGCCAGTAGCCGAGAGCGACAGCAGATTGAAGGGCGGAACTATCTCCTTCAATGCCTCGTCCTTCAGGCCGAAGAC
>JAPUKT010000204.1 GCA_027295555.1 Deltaproteobacteria bacterium | reverse complement strand
GATCTTCGCCAAGCGGGTCATGTTCGATTCGGCGCGTGTAGCGGACCGGCTGGAGGCCAAGACGTATCTCCACCGGGGCCTCAAGATCGTCTTCGTCGATGGCAAGACCCGTAAGCGCACCGAGTTCGAGCATCCGGGCGGCATCGTCGACTTCCTCGAAAAGTTGGTCGCCGAGCGGGGCAAGCCCTCGGTGCATGCCGACACCTTCACGCTCGAGCACGACGAAGAGCCTCGACTCGAGGTCTCCCTCCGTTGGACCGAGGCCACCGACGAGATGATTCGGTCGTACGCGAACGGTATTCCGACCGGCTCTGGCGGCACGCATGAGACCGGGTTCAAGCAGGGGCTCGCCAAAGCGATTCGCAATCACATGGACACGCACAAGCTCACGCCCAAAGGCGTGAAGATCACCGCGGACGACATCCGCGAGGGCCTCGTCGCGCTCGTGAGCGTCTATGTGCACGAGCCGCAGTTTCAGGGGCAGACCAAGGACCGGCTCAACAACCCGGAAATCACTGCGCAGATCGAGACCTCGGTACGCACCGCGTTCGAGCAGTGGCTGTTGAACAACAAGACTTCGGCCGAGGCGATCGTCGCTCGCGTCATCATCTCGGCGCGGGCGCGAGAGGCCAGCCGCGCGGCAAACCAGCAGGTATCTCGAAAGACGGCGGTGAGCCACCGTCTCAATCTCCCCGGCAAGCTTGCCGACTGCTCCAGCACCGACCCAGATGAAAGCGAGCTCTTCCTGGTCGAGGGTGACAGCGCGGGTGGCAACGCCAAGCAAGGGCGCGACCGCAAGACCCAGGCGATCCTGCCGCTCCGAGGAAAGGTGCTCAACGCCGAAAGAGCGTCGCAGGCGCAAATCCTCGGCAACCGGGAGCTCCAGGACATCGTGAGCGCGCTTGGCTGTGGCATCGGCAAAGACTTTGACATCTCGAAGCTACGCTATGGGCGCGTGTTCTTGCTCATGGATGCCGACAGCGACGGCCATCACATCGCGACGCTGTTGTTGACGTTTTTCTTTCGCATGCTGCCGAACCTCATTCGGGAGGGGCACGTGTTTCTGGCGCAACCTCCGCTTTACCGAATCGACGTCGGGAAGCAGGTGCATTGGGCGCTCGATGACGCCGAGCGCGACCGGATCATCGCGGACGCGCCGGGGAACGTGAAGGTCGAGATCAGCCGTTTTAAGGGCCTCGGGGAAATGACTGCCGACGAGCTTCGGGAAACGACGCTCGACAAGACCCGCCGACGGGCTCTGCGTGTGATCGTCGATGGCGAGCTCGAAGCCGACCGCGTGTTTAGCGAGCTCATGGGCAAAGACCCCTCGGCGCGGTTCCAGTTCATCATGGAGCTCGCGCCTCAAGCCGAAGCAGTCGATCTCGACGTCTAGTGTGCGGATCTTTTCGCTTGGGGTCGGCTTTCCTCCGCGTTTTTTTGACCGGGGGCGCGGCTTTTGGTTCAACCGCTTCAGGAAGTACTTCAATAACTCCGGGAGCGGTGATGCAGTCCACTTGTCACGTTTGCGAAAAGCTCTTTAAAGTCCGTTTTCGCTATCAGGTTCGTGAGGAAGCCGGTGAGTACATCTATGTTTGCTCGACGGGATGCCAGCAGAGCCTGGTTCTAGGGGTGGACGGGGTGTCTGCCTGCGATACTTGCGGGCGTACCTTCCAAGTTGAATATCCGTATCAAGTGTCCGTGAGCGATGGCCGGCGCGAATACTTTTGCTCGACTGACTGCAGAGAACGCGGCCACCGCCGGCAGAGCGAGTTCGGGCTGGTTCGCCCCACGCCCAAGCGGATCGCCGTGTTCAATCACAAGGGCGGAACCGGCAAGACCACGACCGCGATCAATCTTGCGGCCGGGATGGCCGAAGCGGGCCGACGAGTGCTGTTGATCGACGCAGACGGACAAGGGAACGTCGGCGCTTCCTTGGGGATCGCGGGGCAGCGCACGCTCTACCACGTGCTCGTCAACGGAGCGAAGGTTTCGGACGTGGCCGTTCCGGTTCGCGATGGGCTCGATGTGCTGACCTCGAATGAATCGCTTGCAGCCGCCGAGTTGTTCCTCGCCGAGCGCCCGAACCGTGATCGCATCATGCGCGAGCGGCTCGGGGATGCGTGCCGCGCCTATGACACCGTGGTGATCGATTGTGCGCCGGCGCTTTCGCTGATGAACCAGAACGCCATGGTGTACGCCGACAGCGTCATCGTGCCGGTTGCGTGCGACTATCTGTCGCTGGTGGGGGTGAAGCAGGTGCTTCGGACGATTCACAACGTTCGCGAGCTCCTTCAGCATGATGTCCAGTTGCTCGGAGTGCTGCCAACGTTCTTCGACGTACGAAACCGGATTTCACGGGAGGCGATCGTGACGTTGCGCAAGCACTTCGAAGAGCGCTGCTACGATCCGATTCGAATCAACACCAAGCTCCGAGAGGCGCCGAGCGCGAAGCAGACGATCTTCGAGTACGCGCCGAAGAGCCATGGTGCCGAAGACTACATGCGCTTGGTCCAGAAGGTGACAGCCGTGGCGATGCGGGGGCAGATCGCGCGACCGGAGATGGCGGTACCAGCAGCGTAGGGGGGATTCATGAAGCGGCGGAGTGGAACACGGATCAACGAGGTTTTCGAAGAGGACGAAGTCAACGCAGTGCTCCGCGACAATTTTTATGGGGGTAAGAAGCCGAAGCGGGGACCGGCGAAAGCCAAGAGGCAGAAGAAGGCCGAGCACTACGACGTGATCTGCATCTCCCTCTACAAGGAAGATCTGACTCGCCTCGATGCCATGGTCGCTAAGCTCAAAAAGCGGGGTCATCGTCGAGTCAGCCGGAGCGCGCTCATTCGCTTTGCGCTCGATCGCGTGGATCCCAAGGACTTTCCGCGCGCCTACTAGCGTGCCGTCACCGGGGCGCTATACTCGGCGCCAATTTTTACGATTCTTGGGAGGTTCCGGTGAAAGAAGGCACCCTGCGGGAGGCGCTCACTTTTGACGACGTATTGCTCTTGCCGGGGTACGCCGACTTTCTGCCTGGTGACGCAGATGTTTCGACCCGGTTCACACGCGAGCTCGAGTTGCGTATCCCCTACGTATCGAGCGCGATGGACACGGTCACAGAGTGGCGCACCGCGGTGACGATGGCCCGCGAGGGCGGCATCGGGATCATCCACAAGAACATGAGCCTCGAGAACCAGGCACTCGAGGTGCTCAGGGTGAAGCGGGCCGAGACCGGGATGATCGTCGACCCCGTGACGGTCGGGCCGGGGGAATCGCTCCACGATGCCTTCGCGCTGATGCGCCGCCACGAAATCTCAGGCCTCCCGGTGGTCGAGGGTGACAAGCCCGTCGGCATTTTGACCAGCCGAGACGTTCGCTTCGAGCAGAACCTCAACCAGAAGGTCGCACAGCTCATGACCAAGGAGCTCGTGACGGTTCCTCCCGGCGTGGAGCAGAAAAAGGCGCGGGAGCTTCTGCACAAGCACCGCATCGAGAAGCTGCTGGTGGTGGGGGAGAGCGGTGACCTCGTCGGGCTCATCACCATCAAGGATTTACTGCAAGCTGATCGGTACCCGGATTCGATCAAGGACTCGATGGGCCGGCTGTGTGTCGGTGCCGCGCTTGGCGTTGGACCGGAACGGCAAACGCGCGCCGAGGCGTTGGTCCAGGCCGGGGTCGACGTATTGATCATCGACACGGCCCACGGCCACAGCGAGGGAGTGATCGACGCGGTGCGAGACACCAAGAGCACGTATCCCGACCTCCAGGTCGTTGCAGGCAACGTCGCCACTGCGGACGGGACCAAGGCGTTGATCGACGCTGGCGCTGATGCGGTGAAAGTTGGAATGGGGCCCGGATCGATCTGCACCACCCGTGTGGTTGCGGGCATCGGAGTTCCACAGGTCACCGCGGTGATGGACTGCGCCCGCGTGGGCCACGAGCACGGGGTGCCGGTGATCGCGGACGGCGGCGTAAAGTACTCCGGCGACGCAGTGAAGGCGATCGCCGCGGGCGCCAACAGCGTGATGATCGGCTCGCTTTTCGCGGGCACCGACGAGGCGCCGGGCGAGCTCGTGCTCTATCAGGGGCGCACGTACAAGTCGTACCGGGGCATGGGGTCGCTCGGCGCGATGAAAGAGGGCTCGTCCGACCGTTACGCGCAAACCGACATCTCGGACGTGGGAAAGCTCGTCCCAGAAGGCATCGAAGGGCGTGTGCCGTATCGAGGCGCCCTCTCGAACGTTGTGTACCAACTCGTTGGCGGCCTCCGCGCCGGCATGGGGTATACCGGGTGTCCCTCCGTGAAAGAGCTGCAGCAGAACAGCAAGTTCATTCGGATCAGCGCCGCCGGGCTCCACGAGAGCCACGTGCACGACGTCATGGTTACGAAGGAAGCCCCGAACTACCGGATCAACAGCTAGAGTCGCTCGACCGACCTAGGCCAGCGTGTTAGATCGCCGCATGATCGCGGATGGGGTTCTGATCCTCGACTTTGGGTCGCAGTATACGCAGCTCATCGCACGGCGGATCCGCGAGCAACACGTCTACTGCGAAATTCAGCCCTGCACGTATCCCCTCGAATCGGTCCGGGCGACTTCGCCCCGGGCTATCATCTTGAGCGGGGGGCCCGCGAGCGTGTTCGCCGATGGTGCACCGACGGTCGACCCGGGGGTGTTCGACCTAGGCGTGCCGGTCCTCGGCATCTGTTACGGGATGCAGCTCTTGAGCCACCTCCTCGGAGGGAAGGTCGAGCAGGCGGACGAGCGAGAGTATGGCCCGGCTCGCCTCGAGGTGCTCCGTG
>JAPUKT010000203.1 GCA_027295555.1 Deltaproteobacteria bacterium | reverse complement strand
GCCTCGTGTCCCGAGTCGACGAGATACTCGACCTGGTAGCGGCGCCCGACCCCACGACCGCACCGGCGGCCGCTGAATAGTCTGTGACGACATTGCTCACGTTTTGGCTATCCGCGTTGGTTGGAGCCGTCGTCAGCACCGTGTTGGCACTCAACCCATTACTTGGCGTGCATGGTGTCGAAAGCGCTCTCGCGTTGGGCATCGTTCTGCCACCTTGGGTCGCCGCCACGGCTGCCAGCTACCAACGCCGAGAAGGCGCGGTGCGTGGCATCGACGTGATGTGTCGTGCGATCGGCGGCGGCCTCGTCATTTGGCTCATTCCCGTCGTGATTCTCGCGCTGAACTCGCTCCGGGTGCGTCAGTGTGCTCCTTGGGAGGGCCTTGCATTCATGGTGCTCGGCCCGGCGATCGGATGTGCCTTGGCCGCGGTCGCCGGCGTCTGGATCGGGGCCCTATTGCGCGGCTCGCGGTGGTCTCCGTGGGTGGCCACCGCGGTGCCCATCGGCGGCCTTCTCTGGGGCCTCTGGGCCTTCTACACGACGCCGACGGTTTATGTCTTCGGCGCGTTCGCGGGGTATTTCCCCGGCGCGATCTACGACGACCTCGTTCCCATCCCAACCCGCTACCTCACCTACCGAGCGACCACTGTGCTGGCGATCGTCGCGTTGGTGCTGCTCTTCGACGCGTTCTGGGACCGGGCCTCCGAGCTTCTGGACTTCGGACGCAGCTGGCGATACCGACTCGGCGTCATCGTCGTCAGCCTCGCCATGCTGGGGCTCGTGGCGGCTTCCTACGGTGTCGGCGATCACCTCGGACACTGGGTCACTGCCGACTACCTTTCCGAGCGGCTCGGGAAGCGCGAGACCGGAAAGCACTGCGTGGTCCACATGCCACGGGAGACACCGCCGACAGTCGCGCAGCGCCTCGTCGAAGATTGCGACTTCCAGGTCGCGAGGACGCGGAGTCTGCTCGGCTTCGAATCTACCGAACCGGTGACCGCCTATTTCTTCAGGAATCGGGACGAGAAGAAGGCGCTGATCGGCGTAGGGCGAACCTTGATCGCCAAGCCCTGGAGAAACGAGGTCTATCTGCAGGCCGGTGGCTGGCCGCACCCCGTACTCGGACACGAAATCGCTCATGCCGTGCTCAAAGACGCGGCCCAGGGGCCTTTCTCGGTCGCCGGAAGCTTCGGAGGCCTGCTGCCCAACCCCGGTATCGTCGAAGGAACGGCGGTCGCGCTCGCTTGGGACCTACGCGATGATATGGATCCCGATCAGTGGTCGCGGGTCATGCTCGATCGTGACGAGCTGCCAAACGCTGGCCTCCTGATGAGCCTTGGATTCAGCGCTCTCCCACCCCGCCGCGCGTACATGGCCGCTGGCTCGCTCATGCGCTTCTTGATCGCGACCCGTGGCACCGACGCATTCCTACGCGACTACCACAACGGTTCGATCGAAGACCTCGACACCCTCGAAACGGAGTGGCGCGCATATCTTTCCGAGCTACCCATCACGGATCACGAACGTGGAATAGCCGAGGTTGCCCTTGCGCAGCCGAGCATTTTCACCTCAGTGTGCCCGCACCGTCTGGCAAAGCTCCGCGCTGATCTGGCCGGCGACGCCGCCGCGCGCGATGACGCGCGCACGGTCGAAACTTGCCGAGCGATCCTGAACATCGACGCGAACGAGCCCCAGGCGCATGCCTCGCTGGTCGGCGCGCTCGCGAGGACCGGGCATGAAGCCGAAGCCCGCGCCGTGCTCGATGCCCTCCGCACGGCCATGAACGCACCCAAGCCCATCGTCGCCGCTGCCCTCGAACAATACGCGGACGCGAGTTGGACATTAGGCGATCTCGAAGAGGCAGCGGCGCTATACGACGAGCTCCTCGCGATTCCACGAACCGATGGGCCGGCGAGGCAAAGCGAAGTGAAGCAGCTCGCCCTTGCCGGAAGCCCCGAGGAGCGGGCGCTCGTGTACGAAATGTTGATCGAGCCGTCGTCGTCGCCGGTCGCGGTCCACATCGCGCAGGAACTGGCCGACGCGAGAACCGATGGCCTCGGGCAGTATCTCGAAGCAAGGCAGTTGATGTTCCAGGGACGGTACGGTCTCGCCCTGCCGCTGCTGCAGGAAGCCGATGTGCGCGGGCTTCCCACCGAGCGGTTGGAACGCGAGCTCAGCCATATGCTGGGGATCACGTATTTTGCCGAAGGCCTGTATGCCGAGTCGCAAGAGGTTTGGCGAAAGCGAAAGTCGATCAGCCCCGCGGCAACGGCCGACGCACAGCGATGGATCGAGCGAATCGAGTACGCGCAGACCGGAAAGATCAGTCCGACGATGCCAGGTCCATCGTCGGCTCCCCAAGTTGGCCCTTGATGTGGGCCGCGATCGAGCAGTCAGCGGTGACGATCGGGTCTCCCTTCGGGCGCGCCCCGTCGGTCTTGGGCCCGATCTGACTCAGCACCGTGATCAACCGCCCGCGGTTTTCCGTCCGTGATCGCAGCACGAGTCGGTCGTCCTTCAGGTCCCATAGAAACACATCGACTGGATCGCGAAGGCGGCTGTGACCTTGAACGACCAGCAAGAGGAAATAGTCGGCAGGCACCCGTTCGGCTAGCGCCGGGAGCTCTCGTTCGATCGCTCGGGTGAGCTGTTCCTCGCGGACGCTGAGCCGCATCATGTCGTTGGTCTCCTCGGCGCCTGCCAGCCATTTTGCGGTCAGCACCTCGGGCACCTCCGAAAACACGGAAAGCTCGATCAGCTCGAGGCCGAGGCAAGCCCCCACCGCATCCTCCTCCTCCGCGTCGATCGCGATTTGGAGAGCCTCTTCGGAGGCGAGGTCGGTCGCGAGCACCTTCAGGTAGACGATCTTCTCGTCGTGGAGCGCTGAGAGCGGGGCCTCGGCTTCGACCAGTCGATTGGCGGCCCCGGATTTGACCGATAGCGCCTTTTGTCCGAGATTAATTCGAGTTTCCTCGAGCGTCTCGAGCGTCGGGGCCACCTCCTTGGCGTGCTGGTCGTACATCTGCTCTCGGAGCTGGTCGGCGCGGACCTTTTGGCGCCAGAAGTAACTGACGACGATCAGCCCCACGAGCGCAAGCAAAAGACCGATACGCGTCCACGGCAATCGTGGTCGGTATCGGTTCTTGCGAACGCCTTCGAACTCGGCAGGAGTGAGCTCGGGAGGCTCCATAATGGGAAGACTACTACTTCTCGCGCTGATTGACCGCGAAGCTGACGGCGCCGTAGCCCGCAGCAGCAGCCGAGAACATCACCTTCTTCACGACTCGGAAGTCGATGTCGCGGTCCGCCTGGACGATGACCTGCCCGGGAAACGGCTCCGAAGGATGGATGGTCTCCCACTTGCGCTTTTCTGTCTCGAGCCCCTGGATGAGCGGCTCGATGCGGTCGACCTGGGCGGTGGCGGCCAAGGTCTGGGTGTCGGCAACACGCGAGCCGTCGAGTGTGATCACACGCGCGTCGATCGCCACGATCGGTGAGATCTCGATCTGCTCGGTGTTCGCCGCCTCCGGCATGGAGATGGTCGGCTGCTGCGCAATCAGCTCACCGGACGCCGAAAACGACATGAGCAGGAAGATCACGAGAACGATCAAGAAGTCGATGAACGGAATCAGCGGAATCTGATGGTCGACCGTTTTTCTCCCGTGCCCCGCAACGCGGTTCCGAACGAACCTCAGAGGAATGTGGTGAAGCAGCTCAGGCTGTGGCCGTTTGATTGCCATGTGTCTTCCCCCCTACAGGAACGCAGCTCCGTCGGCCATCGACAGGGTTGTGAACCCGGCCGCAGACGCAACATCCATTGCCACGATGACGTCCTCGTACCGGACGCCGTCCTCAGGCGCGACGATCAGGTCTTCGCGCGTGTCCCAAGCCTGCTTCCACTGAGCGAGCTTGGTTTTGAGCTCGTCGACATCGAATTCGCGCTGGTCAGTCACGACCCGCTTCTTGATGTCGATGCTTTCCCCAACCGAGGACCCCAGCACGTAGCCGGAGTTCCGAACCTGCAGGATGAGCCTCACTTTTTCGTCTTCAGGTGGGGCATCCTCGGTCGAGGCTTGCCCTGGAACTTGCTGATTGGCGTTCATCGCGGCGAGCTGGTTCCAGACCGCGGTCGCCAACAAGAACATCACACAGCAAAGCAGGAGATCGATAAACGGAATCAGGGGGATTTCCTGATTGACCGGTTTCTTTCCAGAGCCTCTTCCGGCTGCGTCGATCGATGCCATTTTGACGCCCTCTCGCTGTTATTCGGCCGGAATGTTCTGAAGGTCGACCTTAGAGCGATTCCCGACAACCAGGTTCAAGACCTGGACGGTGGCCGCGTTGATGTCGTCGATGATGTTCTGCGTCTTGCCGTTCAAGATGCCCAGCATCAGGAGCGCAAAGACCGCGGTCACGAGACCGAACGCGGTGCAGTTCATCGCTTCCTCGATGCCCTTCGCGAGACCAGTCGCCTTGCTGGCTGCATCGGCCTTGGCCACCTCACCGAACGCCGTGATCAGACCGACGACCGTTCCGAAGAGACCGAAAAGCATGCCGACGTTTGCGAGCAGGCCGAGGTATGGCGTGCGACGCTCGATCTGCGGAAGCTCTTTGAGCGCAGCTTCATCCATGGCCGCTTGGACCTCCGCGTCGGGCCGGTTCACCTTGAGCAAACCCTGCTTGACGATACGAGCGAGCGGGTTGTGCTCTGCCGAGCAAACCTTGATCGCACCCGCCACGTCCCCGGCGGTGATGCACCTCTGCATCTTGGCGATGAACTCGTCTTTATCGATCGACGACTTGTAGAGATACATCGCGCGCTCGATGCTGAAGCCGATCGCAACTACGAGACAAATGAGGATCAGCCACATCGCCCATCCGCCTGCTTCAAAGTGATACGCCAACTTGGCCATTTTTTACTGCCTCCTGCGAACTTTACTTTGACAGTGTTATCCGGACCCCGAGTGAGTACGATGCAATCCCCATCACTGTCTTCTACCTAAAACTCGCTGTTCCCCCCAGAACAGTAAGCATTCCCACGGTTTGCTTACTACATAGGGATGATAACGGTTGGATCCAGCAAGTCAATATCGTGCCTGATTTAGCTCTTTAGAAACCCCTCGGGCCGGGAGCTTGGGTGCGAAGCACGGAAAAAGCTGTCGTCGCGTTGACAACGCTGCAGGGCGTAGGGTAGCGTCCCCGTCGACAAGGGGTTTGCCCCGACAGTCGTAATGATTTCAACGGATTCCAGCCCCTGGGTCTGGATTTCAGCACGGCTGAAGGGGAGCGAGAAATAGGGGTTACTCGCCGAGATCTGGGGCGAGCTGGGAGGGAGCCGCAAGAATGCATGAAATCTGGGAGGCACTGTACGAAGCTGCTCCGTTTTCGTTCATCAATCTCGGTGTTTTGGCTTTTGGCGTCGGCGTGATCATCGACCGCGCTTGGTACATCCGGATGAATTACAGCGTCGATGCGCCCGAGTTCATGAATCGAATTCGGAAGCTCGTGCAGGCCGGAAACATCGACCGAGCGATTCGTCAGTGCGAAGCCAAGGCCGTACCCCTGCTCGAGGTCGTCAAGTCTGGGCTCACGCAGGTCAATCGCGGCGAGGAAGCTGTCATCGCCTCGATGGAGGAAAAGATGTCCGAGGTGATCCCCGCGCTTGAAAAGCGCACTGGCTCACTTTGGACCCTCGCGAACATCGCAACCCTGATCGGCCTGCTCGGTACGATCAGTGGTCTCATTCGGGCGTTCAAGGCGGTCGGCACGATCGACGATCCGTCTCAAAAGACGGCGCTGCTGTCCGCCGGTATCTCCGAGGCCATGTGGAATACGTTCCTCGGTCTCTTGATCGCCGTGATCTTCATGGTCGCCCACCTCGTGCTCCACGGTCTCACCAAGCGCCACAAGCACGAGATGGAAAAGGTCACGATGCAGCTCGAGAACCTCCTCACGCTGCGTCGGCAAGGCGGTTGATCGGGGCTCGAGATGCCCGCACGACTCACGCCACGCCAAAGAGCCTATGTTCGGAAGCGCGTTAGGATTCCCGACATGGACCCGTCCGAGCTCAGCGAGGAGCTCAACATCGTGCCTTTCTTGGACATCGTCGTGAACATCATCATGTTCTTGCTGATGACCTTGACGACGGTCGCCTTTTTCTCACAGGTCGAGGCTGCCCTCCCTCAATACCGCAAAGGCGGCATTGGGAGCCGAGCGGCTCAAAACGAGGCCTTGAACCTGAATGTCACGATCACACGTGCCGGTGTCATCGTGTCCGGCTCGGGCGGCAAGCTCGCGCGCGGCTGCGCCACCACCGCTCCGGGCAAGGTGCTCACCGTGCCGGCCAGGATGAACGGTGAGCACGATTGGATAGGCCTGACCAACTGCGTGAGCCGGGTGAAGCAGCAGTTCGAGGATGAGACCCGTGTCACCCTCAGCGCGGACCCGGAGGTGCCCTACGAGCACTTGATCGCGGCGATGGACGCAGTGCGCGGCGATGAAGGCCAGCTGTTTCCCGACGTCTTGCTCTCCGCGGGGATTCGATGACGACGAACGAAAGCAATCCGCCTATGAGAACAAACTCCCTGGCGCCGCCAGTCGAGGAGGAGGCCGTCTCGATGGCCTATGTGAACCGGGTCATCAGGGCCAAGCTCCGTCGCAGGGCCGAGCCCGAGCACTTTGGGCTGAATATCTATCCGATGATGGACATACTGACGATTCTGCTCGTCTACATGATGGCGATCTTCGCCACGTCCTCGGCGGCCGCGGTCCAGGAGAGCAGCGAGCTCCGGATCCCGTACTCCACATCGAAGGTCGAGCTCGACGACGCGATCGCCATCCAGATCTCGCGAAGCGAGGTGGTCGTCGACGGAAAGTCGGTCCTCGAGCTCCGGAACGGAATCGTCGACCCAAGCCTCAAGCAAGGCGGCAGCAGTGGGTTCCTGATCACCCCTCTCTACAAGAGGCTCAGCGAAATCCGCGACCGCAAGAAGCGGACAGCACAGCGCTTCGCGAACCATCCATTCGTCGGCGACGTCCAGCTCATCGCCGACAAACGCACCCCCTACCGCACCCTGTCCGAAGTGATCTACACCCTAGGCCAGACCGAGTTCAAGAACCTGCGCTTCGTGGTAAGCAAGAAGAACGAATGAGGGGAAAAGGGGCCAGTCACCTTTTTCTGAAGCGCTGGCGCGTTACGCGCAGACGCTGACACCGTCACTGACACTGCCGCTGACACTGACACTGTTCCTGCCGCTGTCTTACGCTCGGACGAGATTCGTGGATGTCTCTTGCAGCACCGCGAGGCGATACGCGATGTCGCCGGTGATCTGGCCTGGAGCGCTTGCGAGTGCGTTGACTCGCTTGAGCAGCCAGCCTAGGCGGCGTTCTAGGTCTTCGCGGGTGAGCTCGAGCTTCGTTTGAGCCGGGGCTACTAGCTTCTCGCGGCGGGCGTCGAGATAGCCGGCGTGGCCGGCGGCGCGCCGCTCGCGCTCATGCTTGGTTAGCAGGACGGCGGAGTGCACCTCGAGCAGTGGGGAGTCGCTGGAGACGATCGCGGGGAACGGCGTTGGGCTGTTGATATCGACCACGCGGGTGAAGTGCTGGGCCCA
>JAPUKT010000202.1 GCA_027295555.1 Deltaproteobacteria bacterium | reverse complement strand
TTCGGCACCTTCCTCGGCATCAAGGGCTTCGGCGCCGACATGTCGGCCTCAGGGCTGGCAGCCGTCTGGACCGACGAGAACGCCCGCGATCCGATCTTCGTGGCGTTCCAGCGCAAGGAAGTGTAAGCATCGACCGTCCCTCGAATCCGAGTTCGCTTTTTCGGTGGTTGGGACTTTGACAGCAGCGACGCCAACGACAAGGACCTCGCGGAGATCGGCTACAGATCCGGGGTCCCGATGGGTGGGGATCTGACCCAAGCCCCTGCAGGCAAGGCGCCGAGGTTCCTGGTGTACGCCATCAAGGACCCCAAGAACGCGAACCTCGATCGGATTCAGATCGTGAAGGGCTGGCTCACCGCAGACGGCACGGCCAAAGAGAAGGTCTACAACGTGGCCTGGTCAGACGATCGGGAGCTTCACTCCGACGGCGCTTTGAAGCCGGTCGGCAACACCGTGAACCTCGCCACCGGCATGTACACCAACGACATCGGAGACGCGCAGCTCTCCACCGTATGGGAAGATCCAGACTTCGACGCCAAGGCACGAGCCTTCTACTACGTGCGCGTCCTCCAGATCCCCACGCCGCGCCACACCCTGTACGACGCCATCGCGCTAGGCATGGACCCCCAAGAAACAAGCCACCCCCCCACGATTCAAGAGCGGGCCTACTCCTCACCAATCTGGTATACGCCCTAGCCTTGAAGAGGCTCCTCAAAGAACCGCTAGTTCACTTCCTGGCGGGCGGCCGGGGTTTGTTCGTCCTCTTCGGAATCGTCAATCGCGGATCGGACGGCGATGGCGACCCATACGTAGTCCTCGTCGATCGGGATGCCCTCCTGACGTTCGTGCAATACCGGACCAAGGCGTTCGAGCCCTCGGTCGCAGCAGCCCGGCTCGACAAGTTGTCCGACGAAGAGCTGGAACGACTGATCGACGACTACGTCCGTGAGGAAGTGTTGCATCGAGAAGCACTCGCCCTCGGGCTCGACCGCGACGACTACGTCATTCGACGCCGCCTCGTGCAGAAAGTCGAGTTCATCACGGAGGGCTTTGCCGAAGCGAGCTCCGCAGTCGACGAGGCTGCCCTTCGTCGCTACTTCGAGGCCAACAAAGACGATTACTACGTCGCGCCCTACGTCACGTTCACCCACGTCTTCTTCGAAACCGAGGATCGACCGCGCGAACAGGCCCGCGCATTGGCGGGGAAAAAGCTCGCGGAGCTCAATCGAGACAAAGTGCTGTTCAGCGAAGCCCCGCAGCACGGGGAGCGGTTCCTCTACCACGTCAACTACGTGGAGCGAACCCCAGAATACGTCGCCAGCCACTTCGGGGTCGACATGGCCAAGGCCCTGTTCGAGCTACCGGTGAACGACGAGGTCTGGGTCGGGCCCTTCGACTCCCCGTACGGCGCGCACCTCGTCATGCTCACGACCAACGAGCCGGGCCGCGAGCCCCTCCTCGAGGAGATCAAAGGTCGGGTCATCGACGACGCACGCCGCGCCGCCGTGCGCGAGCGGACCACCGAAGCCATCGGTGACATCGTGGACGCGTATGACGTCCGCATCGTCTATCAGCGCGACGAAGGACTCGATGCGGGCGTCGAGGGAGCGGTCACCCCGTGAGGTCGGCGCTCTGTGTGGTAGCAACGGGCTGGGTTCTCGCCTCGGCACCGAGCGCCCATGCCCACGAGAGTCGCCCGCTCTATGTGGAAATCATCGAGCAGGAGCCGCTCCTTTTTTCGGTGCAGTGGAAGACGCCACCGTCGGTGCCTTCTGGAAACGCTCCCGAGGTCACGCTGCCGCCAGATTGCGAGCTCGTAACGCCGAAAGCCGCTTCCCCGAGCGGACGTCGTGGTGTGGCGCGGCGTACCTATCGTTGCGCCGAGGATCCCTCCGGCCGCGCGATCGGCATCACCTACCCCGTCTTCAACCCCTCCGTGTCCACCCTGGTTCGCATTTCGTGGCACTCGGGTCAGAGCCACTCGCTGCTCGGAGCCCCGGACGAGACTAGCCTCGAGATCCCTGCACGCGAGAGCTTTGGCGGCGTGGCGAAGCAATACCTGGCCCTCGGGGCGCGCCACATCCTGGGAGGCTACGACCACCTCTTGTTCTTGGTGTGTCTACTTCTGATCGCCGGAACGGCCCGCCGCATCTTGATCACGATCACAGGCTTTACCATCGCGCACTCGATCACCCTGGCCTTGAGCGCGCTTCACGTCGTGCAGGTCCCCATCGCGCCAGTCGAAGCCGCGATCGCGTTGAGCATCGTCTTCCTCGCCGTGGAAATCGTCCGCGGCGACGAAAATAGTCTCACTTACCGGTATCCCATCGCGGTCGCCTCGACGTTTGGGCTACTCCACGGCGTCGGCTTCGCGGCCGTCCTCGGTGAAACAGGCTTGCCCCAGACCGAAATCCCGGCAGCCCTCCTCTTCTTCAACGTGGGCGTCGAGCTCGGACAAATCGCATTCGTGCTGGGCGTCATCGTCGCATATCAAGCGCTGCGGCTCGTGGCGGGAGCCTTGGGCAAACGCCGCTTCTCACTCGAAGACTTGCGCCCTTTCGAAACGCCGACCGCATACCTGGTCGGCTCTTTGGCATCGTTCTGGATGATCGCGCGAATCGCGGGTTTTGGATGAGCTAGTCGACGCGTGATGATGGCTGCGATCGCGATCGGAATGTACATCGGTGTCTTCCACGACCCGTCAGAGGTGACGACCGATCTGGTTGGAGCGTTCCTCACCGGCTTGGTGTTCTATCAAGCGTTCCGCGAAGATCTACCGCCGATCGACAAGGCCCGGTTCACCGAGTTCTTTGCCGGCGCATTCTTCTTCGCGGTGATGCACCTGGCACTCGTGACATTCGAATGAGAAGCCCTCGGCTACATTTGCCTTTGCGTGAGCGACTCGTCGAGATACACCCACCTTTGTAGGAGCACCCCATGGTCACCCGACAGAAGAACCTCGACGACATCCCCGAACACGAACAAAACCTGATTCCGATCTACGGCCGCGACGCAATGGAGAAGCCGGTCCCGAAGTATGAGCTCCCCGAGCACAGCCTCGATCCCGACGTGGCCTACAATCTCATTCACGACGAACTGATGCTTGACGGCAACGCCCGGCTCAACCTTGCGACTTTCGTCACGACGTGGATGGAGCCCCAGGCTCAAAGGCTCATGGCCGAGACGTTCGACAAGAACATGATCGACAAGGACGAGTATCCGTTCACGGCGGCGATTGAGGAGCGCTGTATCAACATCGTGACACGACTCTTTCACGCTCCCGAGACCGGCGTTGGAGCGTCAGCGATTGGGTCATCCGAAGCAGTGATGCTTGCCGGGATGGCGCTCAAGTGGCGGTGGCGCGACCGCATGAAGAAGAAGGGCAAGCCCACGGACAAACCCAACCTCGTCATGGGCAACAACGTGCAAGTCGTGTGGGAGAAATTCGCCCGCTACTGGGAGGTCGAGCCCCGCTATATCGAGATGGAGCCGAACCAGTACTTCATCACGCCCAAAGGAGTCCTCGACGTGGTCGACGAGAACACGATTGGCGTCGTTCCCATCCTCGGTGTCACGTACACGGGGGCCTTCGAGCCGGTCGAAGCGATTCACGACGCCTTGGTCGAGCACAACGCCAAGACTGGCCACGACATTCCCATGCACGTTGATGCGGCAAGCGGCGGATTCGTCGCCCCGTTTCTTCAGCCAGAGCTAAAGTGGGACTTCCGCCTGCCGCTCGTGAAGTCGATCAACGTGTCCGGACACAAGTACGGGTTGGTCTATCCCGGCGTGGGCTGGGTGGCGTGGCGCTCACACGAGGATCTCCCGAAAGACCTGGTTTTTCACGTCAACTACCTCGGCGGCGATATGCCGACGTTCACGCTGAACTTCTCCCGACCGGGCAACCAGGTCATCGCGCAGTACTACAACTTCATCCGCTTGGGTCGTGAAGGGTACACGCGCGTGTTCGAGCAGATGCGCGACACCGCGACATATCTTTCCTCCGCGATCGAGAAGATGGAACGCTTCGACCTGCTGAGCAGGGGCGACACCATTCCCGTCTTCGCCTTCGCGCTGAAAGACTCGAGCAAGTACACGGTTTACGACCTCTCGGACAAGCTCCGTGAGCACGGCTGGCAAGTTCCTGCGTATACGATGCCACCCAAGGTCGACGATCTGGCCGTACTGCGAATCTGTGTGCGTGAAGGCTTCAGCAGAGACCTCGCGGACATGTTGCTCAAGCACCTTGGCGACGCCATCCGACACTTCGAGGCGCAACCAAGCTATGCCCCGAAGCAACCCGACAAGACCGGCAAGGTTCACAGGAATTGCTGACCGCAACCGGGCGCTATGCGCGTGACTAGTCCGAGCTGAACCGAACGAAACCGCGGTATGCTCCGATAAAGACACTGTTGCCAGGCCCAAAGGTGAACGTGCCCCAAAGGTTGTTGAACACCTTCCGGTCATAGTCCTTCTTTCCGAGTGACCCGCGTTTAACGAAGATGTTGACGTTGTCGTCGAATTCCTTCTTCTCGAAGTAGCCCTTGATGCTGAACACGCGCCAGCCCGTACGAAAGTCGAGCGCGGTCAACTGCCAATCGTGATAACCCTGAGCTGGCATGTCCCGGTGGTAGACGTAGATCAGACCGTGCGCGGTCGATAGCTTGGGCGTCGCGGTCTTGGCATCGAAGTGTCCCGTGGCGGGCCAACCTTCGACGCGCGCATACTCTCCGGTCGCCTCATCGAAGTCGATGCGTGCGATCCCGCCGGGCGTCAGGTTCTCCGCGAACGGATCGACATAACCGTATGTGTTGCCAACGATGAGATTCTTGCCGTAAGCCACCACCGAGTTTTCGACCGCACCCTTGCCGGGCTCGAAGATCGGCACCTTGCTCACTAGCGCTCCGTTCTTCTGGTCATAGGCCATTAGATGAAGATGGTTCGGCGCATTGTCTACGATGACGACGTGATCGTCCCCCACCAACGTCGGTGTCGTTCCGCTTCCATCGTTGAGATGCCCGGGTTTGATCTTGTGGTCGTTGTCATAGATCAGGTCGCCCTCCGCGTACGTTGGGGCCCACTTTGGGTCGAGCTCGATCTTTTTCGTTTTCTCGTTGAAGCGCAGCTTATAGAGGGCCACGTTACTCAAGAGGAAGATCCCATCACGGCCTACCGAAAACGAGTTCTGGATCTGTTCGGAAAAGCCCTTGTCATCCTGCAAGAAAAGCTCTCGAAACTCCTTTCGGATCGCTGGAAAGTCGTCGATGCTTTCGCCCGGCTCGATTTGGTTGAGTTTGCGCAAAAACGCCTCACCACCCTCCGGTAGGGGATCGAATATCTTCCGGATCTTCGCGTCCGCCGCAAACAGCTGAATTGCAGTCGCGTAGATCTTCGGGCAGTCGTCCTCGGTTCTCTCGCTCGGATCAATGACGCCGACAACACCGTACTTGGAGGTAAACCAAACCCGGCCGGAAGCATCTGGCAATATGGCAGTGAGCTTGTTCTCCTTGGGATCCTTACTCAGTATCGCTTCGACGATGGTCCCTTGCGTCACCTCGTGCCCGAGGTTCAGGTAGACCATTTTGTCGCGTTGAATCCTCCGATTGCGAATCGGGATGCGAATAATCGTGTTGTTCGCTCCGGGCACATACATGTCGCCCTTGGCGTCGAGGTAGGAGTAGGCGCCGCCTGATGTGTCTCGGAAGATCGCGAGGCGCCCAGACTTTTTCATGAGATCGCGCATCTTGCTGCCCCGACCTGGAATATCGACTTGATCGATAACCATCGGCTCGCCCGTTACGTCCACGACCAACAGCGTTGCGGCGTCGCGACCAAAGGAGATGCTGATCAGGGTCTTGTCGTCCAAGAAAGTGTACACCGGCGCCATTCCGGTAAGTCGCTTTCCTTTCTCGAGAACGTGGAAGTAGCTGACGCGCGTATTGTTAGGAGTGGGCCCGGCGAAATCGCTCACGTCGGTAGCCTGGCTGTCCTCGTGCATCGTTCCGGCGTAACGCCCCGACAAAATCGGGTGCTGCCAGTTTTGCTGCGGCGGTAGCGGTTCAGGCAGTTTCTCGCCGAAGCGAGAAACCCATTCTTCGTGCCATTGCACCTCTATTCGGGCGTCTTGCACCTTGTACTTCAACGCATGCTCGGGAACCGTGTACGCCGAGCACGGCTCCGTCAGTCCGACGTGTGACGCACATCCTGCCGCGACCACCACGCCGAGAACCAGGACTAGCAGTCGCTCTCGCAGCACTCTGCACACATGCTTCATCGCGCCCTTTCTTCAGTAAAGTTTCCCATGGTTCCGGACCGCGAAGGTACCGGTAGAGATCACATTGCGCAATAGCTCGGACGAGCTCTGTGCTCGAGTCCGGGAGCGTGTCCGTTACTCAGTACAGCGAATCGCCGGGTTTTGGATGAGCTAGTCGACGGGAGGCTTCTCGAGCTTCTTGGCCTGCTTTTCTGCTTTCTTGTCGGCCCTCTTTTCTTTCCTGTTTTTGCGCTTCCCGTGATAGGCACCGGGATCGTGCTCGGCTGGTGCAGCGGTGACGGCTCCGTTGATTACCCACGTGTCGATGTCCGGGTAGAATATGTAGACGGCTTTCTTCTCGCAACCGTGCGCCGCGATTTGGGAGGCGAGACTACGCGCACCCTCTTCGTCGATGACGATGAGCTCGATCTCTTCCTTAGGGCAGTGGAAATCGAAGGACGCCCGGTCTAGGACCGTTCGCTCGGAACGTTTGTTGTGACCACAGGCGAAACCAACAGTGGCCATGAGAAGCACCAGGGAAAGCCGAGCGATCATGAGCCGCGTTATGCAATTCTATCATCAACCGCGCCAGACCTTTCTTCCACCCTCTCCCGGGAAGCCTGTCATCACTTCTCGATGAAGGGACCCGCGTGACGCTATCCGACTTCGCTATGCCCGCGGAAGAAGCCTACCAGTTCACGGATCCAAGCGGACGCATTTGCACGCATCCGGGCCGGCCCGAAGAAACCGACGAACAAGTCCAGGCCCGCGTCGCCGACTTGATTGCGAAAGGCTACGTCATCGACACATCGGACAACTCGCCGTTGCCGCCGCATCCGCGGCCCGAACATCGAGACCGGGGGTATTGATGTGGCGCCCTGCCCTTCTTGCATCCGTTCGAAACCGATCAAGGTACGGGGGTGCAAGGGTGCCGGTGTGTTAGGTGTCGGGCGAAACGGTTCCGATTGGATCGAACACACGTCATGGACGCATGCAGGCATTCCGATCAAAAAGGTACTGCGGAAGGGGTACCCATGAAGGCAGGTTTGGTTCGCGCCTGCGGCCTTCTCGCAAATTGTGAGGTCGGCTCACTTTTCCAATCCTGTCCCCCGCGACCTAGCCGCGCCGCACGTCTTTTGGCGCTCGAAGCGGCGAGCGCAACAGCGATCGCGCGCCTTGAAACCGGGCGCGTCGTGACACTTCAAGTGTTGTTTCGTTGAGCGTGTCCCCCCTGGCAACGACGGCCGGGGGGGGGGACGCTGGCGCACGGTAGGCCGGGACTACGCGCGAAGCTGATCCGCCCAATACGTCGCGCGGGGACCCGACACGCGCAAGGGCGCCACACTCGTGTTGGCGCTCGACGCGCGCCTGCAGCACGTCGCCGAGCGCGCGCTCGCGCGTGCAGTCGAGCGTACAGGAGCCCTACACGGTCGCCTGGGCGCCCTCGACCCTCG
>JAPUKT010000201.1 GCA_027295555.1 Deltaproteobacteria bacterium | reverse complement strand
CGAAGATCACGTAGTTCTCTCCGATCTCGACCACGAGCACGCGGCCATCGGCGTCGAGGGCATCACCCTCGCCCAGCTGTTTGCCGTTGATGATGGCGACAGACATGGCGTTGGGTGAGTACAGGATCGTCGAGATCTTGATCTTGCGCTTCTCGAAGACCTGAATGACCTTCGCGCGGTGAGCATGCTCGATGACCGTCTGCGCCAGGGCACGCGCGTCGTCGTCGACGTGCTTGCCGCTCTTCGTCAACTCGACGAAGTCCTGGACCTTTTCCTTGACCACCGCCCACTTGCGGTCGTCGAAGGCCTTGCCGATGAGATCCAGCCATTCCTTGACCTGCTCGGCACTCATGGCCCGTGCTGCCTCGGGGCTCTGGACCATCCGGCTCTCGATCTTCGCGAAAGGCTCCAGCACCTCGACGCGGAACCGCTCGGTCAGGTCCCGGTCCTGAATCACGCCGGCCGTCTTGACCTCGTTGATGCGGCCGCGTAGATGGGAAAATGCGCTCCTGTTGTCGCGAATCTGCTGGCTGAGTCGGAACAGGTCATCGACCTTGCGCAGATGCGCCTCGATCGCGAGGCCTTCCTCCAGGGAGCGAACCTCTTCGACCAGCGTATCCAGCATTGCCTCCTGGGTCGCGCGATCCACGCCGTCACGCGCCTTGGAGGGAATGGCGGGCTTGCGAACGTTCTTGAAGGGATCGCGGCGACCCATGCTGGCACGCAGCGTGTAGGACTCGCGCTCCTGGATCTTGATCCGGCTCAGCCACTTCTTGACCTCCGGGTGCCCCTTCTTCTTGTCGTAATTCGCGATCGAGACGATCGTGCTCACCACCTTCTTGCTGTAGGTGAAGGTGGCCATCGTCATTTGGATGGTGTGACGGACCTGCCCATCGGGGTCGGCTTCGGTACCCGCGCCGAGGCGATACTCGACGACGTTGATGATCCGGTCGTAGTTCTCGATCATGTTGAGGAACCGAAGGAACTCGTTGGTCGTCCCCGTCAGGGTCAGGACCTGCGGCACACTGGCGATCGTGCTGACTTTGCGCTTGCCGCGGCGCCTCGAGCTCCTCCCGTCGCCCTTGGCGACGATGGCGCTGATGTGCACGCCCGATTCCTCGGCAAACCGCTCGATGACCTGCCAGAAGTTCTCGATCTCGGTCGCGCTGGGCAGGAACGAAACCTCCTGCTCGCTCTTTTCGCGGTTCGCGATGACGCGATACTCGCGAGTCTGGATCTGATCGATCTCGCGCTGCGCGCTGTCGATCTGGGTCCGGATGTCCGCAACCTTCTGCTCCTCCTCCTTGACGTTCTCGAGGTCGTTCCAGATGAGGAACCCCAAGCCACCGGTGAGCAGGGCGACAACGCCGATCGTGAGGACCAGAAGCTGCTTCTCTGTGAGCTTGTTCATCACTTCTTCCTCTTGGTCGAGTGCTGCCAGCCGAGCGGGCGAAGCGTCATGGAGTAACTGAACCGGCCTGCCGACGCGGGCTCAAGGCCGTCATCCCACTTGATCGCCTTGAAAGTCGGCATGGAGATCCCACTGAAGTCCTTGAAGAACGCATCCTTGCGCAGCGCCCTGCGGAACGTGGTGACGCGCGACAGGGCGACGGACTCGTTCGCAGCCGCGAAGCCGTCGAACGCGAAGCCACCGCCCGAGACCGCCTTCTTGCGCCGCGAGGAGCGCGGGCCCGAGACGCGAAGTCCGTTCAGCCAGACGTAGTAGGCCGAGCGATCGCCGCGGTTGTGGATGACATCCAAAAACTCGTCGAGTTTGCGCGAATGCAGGATGCGGTTCTTGACGATTTCCTGGATGGCCTTGCGGCGCGCCTCATAGCCGGCGATTTCCGCCTGCAGGCTCTTGGACACCTCCGCATGGGCCCTCTTGTTCGTGTACTCGGCATCGGCCTCGACGCGGACGTCGCGGATGCCCTTGAGCTTGCCGTAGTGCACGAACCCGTAGGTCACCAGGCCGCAGGTGATGACGATGGCACCGATGATGATGGTCAAGAAGCGACCGATCGGCGTCGATTCCGCCTTGCGATACTCGTCGGGAAGCAGGTTAATCTGGATCACGATTACATCTCCTGCACGCGGGACGCGAGGCCGATGGCCACGGCTAGCTGGCCAGCGCTCTCGCGAATGATCGAGCTATCGACCGTGCCCTCGTGGATCTCGATGCCTTCGGTCGGGTCCCAGCGGTGCGAGGGACGGTTGAGGGTGCGCTCGAGCGCCTCTTCGACTCCCGGCATGCGGCAACCGCCGCCCGACAGGTACACCTCTTCGACCTCGCGGTCGAACTGGTTCTCGAAATAGTCGAAGCTGAGCAGGACCTCGTTCGCCAGATCGTCGAACGTGGGCATGACGGCTTCCATGACCTCCTCCGGGTGGCTGCCCATCTCGCGCTTGCGTGCCTCGGCGGCCTCGATATCGAGGCCCAGCCGCTTCGCGATGGCGTGCGTGAAGTCGTCACCGGCGAGGTAGATCTCGCGCGTGAAGTACGACGTGCCGCCAAGGAAGATGTTGATATTGGTCTTGTTCGCGCCGATGTCGAGCAGCGCAATCGCACGGCTCGCGTTGTCGTCGTAGAAGGAACCGCCGCGAGCGAGCTCGAAAGCGTTGCCCACCGCAAAGGAGTCGACGTCGATGATCGTCGGCTGCAGGCCGATGCCATGGAGCAGGCTCACGTGATCCTCGATCAGGGCCTTCTTCACCGCGACCAGGAGCACCCGCATCTCGTTATCGGACCCGTCGGAGAGGCCGTCGTCCGGGAAGGGCTGGGAGTCCATGATGACGTCCTCGACCTCGAACGGGATGTATTTGTCGGCTTCGTACCGAATCGCGTTGCGCAAGTCCTCGTCGGGCATGCGCATCATCGACAGGTAGCGCACGATGACGGACTTTCCGTAGACAGCCGTCACGACCCGCTTGGTATGGAACGCGTTTTCGCGCAGGACCTCGAGGATCGCGTCCGGGCGCTGTTCTTCGCTGAGCACCTCGGCTTGGCCGAATCCGGTCATCACGTAGCCGTGACCCTCGCGGGTCAATTCGACGGCCTTGATGGTCCTGGACCCAATGTCGAGGCCGATCAGGGATTTGATCTTTTTCTTAAGCATCTTTCCGTCCGCAGGTGGATGCTCGCGCGGCTCTTCCACGCGAGGCTGGAGACTTTTCGGCGCTTTGGACGGTGCGACTGAAGGGCTTTCCCCACGTTTCGAAACGAGACAAGCAGGTCGTGTAATCGACTGCGTGTCAATGACTTAGGGAAGCCGGGAGCAGATACCGGTTGCACCACAATGCTGTGCGTCGCACAGCATTGTGGTGCGGAGTTCCGCCGACCCGCTGCTGGATGGGGCCTATTCGGAGCCGAGCAGGCGGTCCGCCTCCTCCAGGAGGTAGGCGTCGATTTCTTCCGGTGTCGCCAAGGTCAGCGCGCGTCGCGT
>JAPUKT010000200.1 GCA_027295555.1 Deltaproteobacteria bacterium | reverse complement strand
GCGAGGCGCTACTGCGTACCGTTTGATCGGTTGCGGCGGCCCGACAATCCACTAGCTTGGCGGGCGAGGTCATCATGCCCGGCTCGGCTACGTCAGGTCTCTGCTTTCAACCACCGCTGATTTTCGAGCAAGGCTCGCCTCACCGCACTGCCGCGTCGCTCACGACGGACGACCTCCCAACGGTCGACCCGAAGGCGGCACTTGGCTCGATGGCCAGGAAGAACGCACCGATGCTGCCCGAGGTTTCGGAGCCCGAAGCCGTACGCCACTACGTGCGGCTCAGCCAACAGAACTTCGCCATCGACACCGGGATGTACCCGCTCGGCTCTTGCACGATGAAGTACAACCCCAAGGTGAACGAATGGGCGGCGCGTTTGCCCGGGTTCGCGGATCTTCATCCGTACATGCCGGACGACCTCGTGCAGGGGGCCCTCGAGCTGATGTGGCGCCTCGAGCGTGGGCTCGCCGAAGTGTGTGGCATGGACCGCGTTTCGCTCCATCCCGCCGCGGGCGCGCAAGGCGAGCTCGCTGGCTTGATGATGATCCGGGCCCATCATCACGCCCAGGGTCGAGACCCGAAGAAGGTGTTGATCCCCGACACTGCCCACGGGACGAACCCTGCATCATGCGCTCTCAACGGACTGCGGGCGATCCCCTTCCCCGTTGGTGAAGATGGGATCGTGAGCCCCGATGGCCTCGCGCCTTTCATCGGTGACGACGTCGCCGCCCTGATGCTCACCAACCCCAACACCGTGGGGCTCTTCGAAGCCCACATGACTGAGATCGCCGAGCTGATTCACGCCAAGGGCGGGTTGGTCTACGGGGATGGCGCCAATTTGAATGCGCTCATGGGAAAGGCTCGTCCTGGAGACCTCGGCATCGACCTGATGCAGCTCAACCTCCATAAGACGTTCACGACACCGCATGGCGGCGGCGGCCCTGGTTGCGGTCCGGTCGGCTACAAGGCCTTTCTCGACCCATACGCGCCGGTTCCGGTCGTTGAACAGCGAGACGGACGTTTCGTTCTCGACCATGGAAGTCGCCCGGCATCGATCGGTAGGTTGCGTTCGTTCCAGGGTAACTTCGGCATGATGGTACGCGCCTACACCTATCTTCGCGAGATGGGCGCGGAAGGTCTGAAGCGTGCCACGGAGCTCGCAGTCTTGAACGCCAACTACCTACGGGCGCGTCTCGGCGAGACCTGGCACGTGCCGTACGATACGATCTGCATGCACGAGGTGGTGATCAGCGACCGGCACCTCAGACAGACGGGAGTCACCACCATGGACGTCGCCAAACGGCTCATGGACTACGGCTTTCACCCCCCGACGGTCTACTTCCCGCTGGTCGTGAAGGGCGCGATGCTGATCGAGCCCACCGAAACCGAAAGCATGCAAACGCTCGACGAGTTTGTCGAAGCGATGCAGTCGATCAGCGACGAGGCGTCGAGCTCGCCCGATCTGGTCAAGACGGCACCGCAAGTCACGCGTTTGCGTCGTCTCGACGAGACTCGCGCCGCGCGAAAGCCTGTTCTGCGTTGGACAGCTCCTGAGACACCGCACGAACCATCGTCTGCTTCTGGTGAAACGGCAGAAAAGCGGCCTTGAAGCCGTTGATGATCATTCGCCTAATATCGTCCTGATCGAGCCCCATCTGCGTGTGGCAAAGCCAGAGCTCGCGCGACACAGTCGTATCGGTGATGAGCCGATTGTCGGTATTGATAGTCACGCGCAATCCGAGGTCGTGATAGAGCTTGAGCGGATGCGTGCGAAGGTCTTTGACCGCGCCTGTCTGTACGTTGGATGACGGGCAGCATTCGAGCGCGATCCGGTGATCGTTCACGTAATGAAGCAAATCTCCGTCCTCGCGGAGGCGACAACCGTGGCCAATGCGGTGCGCGCCGCAGACGTGGATCGCCTGGTGTATCGACGCAGGCCCGTAGGCTTCGCCAGCATGAATGGTGACGGCGATGTTGTTGTCTCTCACCAGCTTGAAGGCGTGGAGGTGGTGCTTGGCGGGGTTGTCGTACTCTGCACCGGCCAGATCGAACGCGACGACACCGCGGTTCTTGTAGGCCACAGCAAGCTGCGCCATCTCGAAAGAAGACTCCGGCGAGATGTTGCGAATGCCGCAGAGGATGACGTTGCCGACGACCCCGTGGTCCTTTTGTGCATCCCAAAGACCCGCAAGCACCGCTTCGACGACCGTCGTGAGCCGCACGCCGCTGCGGGTGTGAAGCATCGGCGAGTACCGCACCTCCATGTAACGGACGTTCTCGGCATGGGCGTCCTCGGACAGCTCGTAGGCCACGCGGTACAGGGCATCGGCGTCCTGAAGAACCTTGAGCGTGATGTCAAAGGCCTTGAGGTACTCGACGAGCGAGCCGGGTTTCTCTCCGCAGTGCAAGGCCTTGGCCAAGCCTTCGAGAGTATCGGCAGGAAGCTCTACGCCTTGTTTGCCGGCAAGCTCGACCATCGTCGAGAGGCGCAGCGACCCGTCCAAGTGCACGTGGAGGTCTGTTTTGGGCAGCCCTTCGATGTAGGAAAGCGTGAGCTCCATTCACCTTCACTATAGCGAGCGGCGACCTCGACCTCCACGCAGGGCTCTTCGCCTCTCTTGTCAGCTGTTTTTGGTGGAGCCGCCCAAGATCTCGATCACTTCGTCCAGGCGCTTGGCCGCGACACTCACGCGAGTCGGCATCCCGCCGTTGAGGCCGAGTGCGCTCACCAAGTCGATACCGCTATTGAATCGGGCAGCCACCGTCACCGTGGTTTCATCGTGCACGAGGGAGATCGGCGCCAGCTCTTGGCCAATCAATAGGAGTGCCGTCTTGTCATAAGGGCCGTCACGACGGGTGGCGTCGCAGATCGCGAGCCCGCCACGAACGACGTACCTCGCAGAAAGTCGTTTGGCCTCGCGCTCCATGGCTTCGAGCCCAGCGGCAGCGGTTTGGAATTCTCGATACACGGCTGCGTCGTCCGCGCCTTGTGCGAGATACCGAACCATCAGGCCTCGGAGACCCTCGTCCCGCGGCCGCGCTCGGAGCGCCCGGTCCAGCACGCGAGCTCTTTCACTCGGCTCGCCGAGTCGCGTGTCGATCGCGCGGGCGTCGTCGTCCGCCCCCTCGTAGGGCTCGATCCCGCCGCGGATCCACTTCGCCGCAGAGCAGAGTCCGTCGAAGTCGAGATGGCAGCAGATCGTGTCGACGTGACCGGCAGCCTCCACGCGCTCGGGCGTGACCATTTCGGGGCAAGCGCCGTGCTGGGCCTTCGTTCGCAGCACGAATCGAGGGTCGTCGGCGTATTCTGCGTGTCGCTCGTGATCGTGATGATCGACCCACATAGCGAGCCGGGACCCTAGCCCTTCGATAAAGGGAAGTGTGGTCTTTTCGTAGCTGGCCCCGCCTGCGTTCGCAGCAAAAGCGACATCCAGCACGACGACACGCCCTGGAAGGCTCTCCGGCTTGGGCAGCTTACGAGGCGTTCCGTAGGCCAAATGCGGGAAATCACCCACGAGACGAGCATGCGGCCCTCTGGAATACAGCGCAACTGCTCGCTTGCACCCGCCGTTTTTCCCAAACCGATGTCTCGAGGAAACAACGTGGAAATGGAGACCAGCCATAAATCCCTCTGTGCGGCTGCCGCGGGTGCGCCGTGGAACAAGACTAAGAGGTGAGAGATCATGGAAGAACAGGTTGCAGAACTGACAATGTTTGCGAACAGCTTGTGGGTTCTCGTAAGCGCCGCGCTGGTTTTCTTCATGCACGCCGGCTTCGCGCTGCTGGAGAGCGGCTTCTGCCGCAAGAAAAACGCGGTTATGGTGCTGATGAAGAATTTCGGCGTCGTCGCTGTTTCTTCGCTCGTATTCTACCTGGTGGGATATGGAGTGATGTTCGGGGAAGGCAATGCCTTCTTGGGGCTAGCTAAGTTCTTCCCAAACAACGGCGGAGCGGACGCGGATCTTCCGCCGTACGTATTTCTTTTCTTCCAGCTGGTCTTCGCGGCGACCGCCTGCACGATCGTGTCTGGCGCGATCGCCGAGCGCGGCCGGCTCCTCACCTTCTTCGTGTTCACCGCATTGGCTACGATGCTGATCTATCCTGTCGTTGGCCACTGGGTGTGGGGCGGCGGCTGGCTCTCCGAGCTAGGCTTCATCGACTTCGCCGGTAGCACGGTCGTGCACGGTGTTGGTGGCGGTATGGCCCTCGCCGGTGCGCTCATCATCGGACCACGCCTCGGTCGATACCTCCCGGACGGCAAGTCCCGCCCAATGCCCGCGCACAACTTCCCGCTGGCAGCGCTCGGTGTGCTGATTCTGTGGCTCGGTTGGTTTGGCTTCAACGGCGGCTCGGAGCTCGCCATCGACGCCCACGTCGGCCGCATCATCCTGGTCACCAACATCACGGCCTCGGCCGGCTTTCTCGCGGCACTGGCGTGGATCCGGATGCGTAGCGGGCTTCTCGACCTCTCGATGGGCTTGAATGGCGCGCTTGCAGGTCTCGTGGGCATCACCGCGGGTTGTTACAACATCCCCGGTGGCTGGGCGATCGTCGTCGGCCTTCTCGCTGGCGTCATTTGCGTCGAGGGCGTGCTCGCACTCGACAAGCTGAGGATCG